>JALYLO010000190.1 GCA_030774175.1 Actinomycetota bacterium | reverse complement strand
GCCCTCACCTCGGAGCTAGCCTCCGCTATAGCTCGAGCCCTTCCTGCTCGCGGGCAGCGAGTCCAGCGTGGCCTTCATGCTCTTCAGCGCCTCCAGGACCGAGATGTTGCCGCCGAAGGCTGCGACGAGCTGCTTCTGGGCCGTCGTCACGACCTCGGGCTGAATCACGTTGTCCAGCATCGGATAGGTCGTGAACTTCTGCTTCGCCGCGAAGTCGAGCATCTGGTTCGAGACCGGGTTCGTCGTCCGGAAGCCCTTGATGTCCGGGATCAGCCCCGCAGCGGAGACGATCTTCGCGGCCTGAGCCGTCATCATGAACTTGAGGAACTGAACCGCCTCGTCCTTGTGCTTCGAATAGCTCAGCACGGAGAAACCGTCGCCCGGGTACTCGACGACACCGTGCTGCTTCCCGCCGGCATAGGGCGGCACGAACGGCGCGACGTTCTTGCCGAGACCCTGCTGGAGGGTCGCGGTGTCCCAGTTTCCGTCGACGATCATCGCCGCCTGTCCCTTCACGAACGCGCCGAGGATGTTCGTCTTGGTGAGCACGTCCTTGTTCGTGCAACCGCTCTTCGGCAACGCCACCCACTTGTTCATCTGCGCCACGATCGTGGGTGACGTCCACGGCGTCTTGCCGCTGTAGAGGTTGCGCCACTGGGCGGGTGAGAACGCGCCGATCATCTGGTAGCTGAAGTCGTAGAAGGGATAGAACTGAGCACCGAGAGCCTGCGTGTCGGCGCCGTAGATCATCGGCGTGATTCCCTTCGCCTTCAGCTTCGTGCAGGCCGACTGGAGCTCCGACCAGCTGGCGGGCGGTCGCGCGATTCCGGCCTTCCGAAACAGCGCCTTGTTGTAGAAGCCCACGTAGAACTGGTTCTCGAGCGGCATCACGAGGAGGCCCTTCGAGGTGTCGAAATCGGCGGACATGTACTTCGCGCCGTTGATCCTCGCCACCTCGGCCGACGAGAAATACGGCTTCAGGTTGAGCAGAAACTTCTGGTACTTCAGATCGAACAGACCGGTCCACTGCACCGCGAGGTCGGGCCCGGTATGCGAGATCGAGGCGGCCTGAAGCAGCGCGAAGTAGTTGTCCGCCGGCTGGCTGACAACCTTGATCGTGATGTTCGGATGGAGCTTCTGGAACGCCGCGACGAGGTTCTTCGTCGCAACGGCGTTGCCTTCAGTGCCGTAGTTGTGCCAGAGGGTCAGCGTGACGTTCTGGCTTTTCGATCCTCCCGCAGCGAATGCCGCGCCGCCGAGTGCCGCGACCGCGGCGAGAAGCGCGATTCCGATCGTGAGCTTCCGCACCGTGCCACCTCCCTTGCCGGTTGGTCTCATTGTTGTCATCCGCCCCGCACCGCTTCGGCTGCGCGGCGTGGTACGCCGAGCCCGGAGGCGCCGGGTCCCGACTGCACGAGTTGCGGCGACAGCCGGTCGAGCCACTCCAGCGCAGCGGCCGCTCGATGCACCTTCTCCCGCGCGATCGCGCATGCATCGTCGACGAGATGCGCACCCGCCGGATAGATCATGCGAGCGTTCCGCAACCCGAACTTCGCATAGAGCGGGGCTCCGGCCGTGACGAGGTCTCCGAGCTCATCACCGCGAACGACCCCCCCGAGCGAGTCGGGCGACTCGACGTACAGGTCGAGCGGCAGCGCACTCGCGGTGCGCAGGTCGCGTAGCTGCTCGAGCGTTACGTCGGAAGGGATGTTGACGGTGGACGCTCCCAGGCGCTCGAGCTCACGGAGCGAAAGCGGGTTCGACGGGGCCATCATCACCGAGATCTTCCAGATGATCTCCTGCGGCAGCTCTCCGCCGCGCTGCATCTCGTTCACGAGGGCGAGCAGGCCGACGTCAGCGATCAGGAAGCTCCTGATCCCGCATTCCGCCGCGCGCGCGACGTCCTCGGCGGCGTAGCGGAGGCCGCGAAACCCGCGCAGCTGGCCGCTGTGCGCCCGGCCGTCCTGGGTCCGCGCATGTGCCCCCACGTCGTAGCCCTCACGCGGACCGACGAAGAGCGACACCTCGATCCCAGCCGCTGCGCCGATGTCGCTCATGGCTCGAAGGTCGGCCTCGCGCAAGAGCATTGCGCCGCTGCCCTGCGACACGCGGTTCACGACGATTCCCTCGCGATCGGCCGCACGCACGACCTCCTCCAGGACCGCCGGCCCTTCGACGCTCGGAATCTCGACGCGGAAGTGCGCCCCGTCCGAGAATCGTGACGCCTCCAATCCTGTCCCGAGTCGTGTGAGGGCCGCGTCGGCTTTCATGCCGCGCCTCCCGTCTCGATGTCGAGTACCGCCGGGCGCCCGTCCTCGAGCGGCCAGCCGTCCGCGGCGGTCAGCCGCTGCAGGCCGGTCGGCTCGACGAGATAGGTGTCCTCGACCTTGCCACCACCGCGGACGCTCGGATTCCAGGCAAGCGCGTGCCCGACGCCGATCGGAGTGCCGAACCAGCGACTCTCGGTCTGCGAGGGAACGATCTCGAACTCGCGCTGCCGGTAGCCGATCGGCCCACCCTGGTAGTGCTCCCGCCACGCCTCCGGATGCCCGGCAGCGTCGTAGCCGTGATCGAGAGCGACGAGCGCATCGCCGTAGGTCGCCCCTGGACGACATGCGTCGAGAACCGTCCACTCGACGAGGAGAGCAGCTTGGCGCGCGCGTCTGGCGTCCGGCTGCAGTGCGCCGGCCGACGCGAATCGCGTCGCAGCGACATGGAGGCCGTGACGCTCGGCGACGACGACTGCCATGACGAGCCGCCGCATCGGCAGCCCCGCAGAGAGCGGATGGCGATACCGAGCCACGCGCTCGTCGCCCCCGACGATCAGGCAGGCACCGAATGCTCCGGTCTGCTCGAGCGCACCTGCGACACGCGACCGGACGTCGAGGTCGGTCTGGCCGGGCCGCCAGCTGCGGAGCGCATCCTGGAGCGCCGACGTCGCATCGGTCGCGAGCGCGGCCAGTCGCTCCCACTCGGGTGGGAGGAGCGCGAGTCTCAGCTCGACGAGGTCGTCGTCGAGTGCGCCGAGCGGGTCTGCCCCTGCGAGCTCGCGTGTCGCCGCGGCCAAGCCCCCGGGCTCGTACCACGGCACGTCGACGAGGGCGAAGCCGAGGGCGTCGAGGCCGCTCTCCGCCGCGAGACGCGGCTGCTCGACATTCGTGGTCACGGCGTACGCCGCCTCTGCGGTCACGACGAGCCAGAGCGAGCTCAGCGGGTTGCCCGGCTCGATCCGCTCCGTCAGCCCGCCCGTCAGCCAGCTCACGGAATCGGTGCCGCTGAGAACGGCTGCACGCAGGCCACGGCGATCGAGCAGCTGTCGCAGCCGGCGCAGCTTCAGCTCGACCTCGTCCACCTGCGCCGTGGGCGCGGTCCGGGGGTGAGGGTGTTCGGCGGTACCGAACATAGTTTCCGTGAAACGAACGCTCTCACGATCATCGAGCACTGTCAATGGCTGGACAGCACCCCGACGCAACACCTAGGGTTCGAGATCACGATCGGTGTTCGGGAGGACAGAACAGTTGACGGTAGAGAACCGGTACCGCGTACAGAGCGTCGAGCGCGCGTTTGGACTGCTGGAGGCGCTCGCAGACGCCGGCGCGGAGGGGATGACGCTCACCGAGCTCGGGCGCACGCTCGGTGTCTCCAAGAGCACCGCGTACGCGATTCTCCAGACCCTGCTCGCGGGCGGCTTCGTCGCCGACGGCGGCGCCGGCCAGTCGCGCCGCTACCGGCTCGGAATGGCCCTCGCCCGGCTGGGCGACGTCGTCGTCTCGCAGATCACGCTGCGCGACGTCGCGATGCCGGTGATGCGTGACTTGACGGACCGCACGGGGCTCACCTCCCGCGTCGCCGTGCTCGACCAGCCGTACGCGGTCGTGATCGCGCGCGTCGACGCGCCGCGGAGCAACGTTCGCTTCCTCGCGAACCTCGGCAAGCGTGAGCACCTGCACTGCAGCGCCGTCGGGAAAGCCATGCTCTCCACGCTGCCGGCCGAGACCGTCCGCCTCATCGTCTCGACGGCCGGGCTCCCCGGCAAGACCCCGCACACGATCACGGACGAGGCGCATCTCCTCGCCGAGCTCGAGGCGGTCGAACGCCGCGGCTACGCGCTCGACGACGAGGAGGACGCCGAGGGGGTTTTCTGCGTCGGCTCCGCGGTCTTCGACCGCTCGACGCAATGTGTCGGCGCCGTGAGCGTCACCGGCCTGAAGCTCGACCTGCCGGCGTGGCGGGTCGAGCAGCTCGGACACACCGTTCGCGATCACGCGTCCCGGATCTCGACGCTGCTCGGCGCGCCGGCCGCTGCGGAGACACCGGCGTGAGCCGCCGGGCGCTCGTGATCGCAGCTCCGGAATCGATCCGGCTCGCGGAGCGGGAGGAACTCAGGCCCGGGCCGAGCGAGGTCGTCGTTCGCCCCGCGTACTGCGGCCTCTGCGGAACCGACCTGGAGTTGCTGCAAGGCCAGGTGGATCCCGACTTCGTCCGCTACCCGCTGACGCTCGGCCACGAGTGGTCGGGAACGATCGAGAGCGTCGGCGCGGACGTCGTCGGGCTCGAGCCGGGAATGCGATGCGTCGCCGAGGGGATCATCCCGTGCGGGCGGTGCGAGAGCTGCCGCGCCGGTGCGACGAATGTCTGCGAGACCTACGACGAGATCGGGTTCACCCGTGAGGGCGGTGCGAGTGACCAGGTGGTCGTACCAGCGCGCGTCGTGCACGCGCTCGACGGCTCCGTGTCGCTGCTCGACGCCGCGCTCGTCGAGCCGTCGGCCGTCGTGCTCACCGGCCTCGAAAAGGTCGGCCCGCAACCAGGGATGAGAGTGCTCGTCGTGGGCGACGGCACGATCGCCCTCCTCGCGGTGCTGCTCAGCTCGTTGTGGTCGCCCGCCGAGGTCGTCGTGATCGGGCGGCGGCTGGAGCAGGAACCGCTGGCGCGCGAGCTCGGCGCAACCGGCTTCGGCGTGGGCCCGGCGCCGCACGGGTTCGACCTCGCCGTCGAGGCGGCAGGTGCTCCCGAGGCCGTCACCTCGGCCGTCGCGGCGCTCCGGCGGGGCGGCACCGCGCTCGTCCTCGGACTCCCGCCGGCGGGCTCGACGCTGCAGCTGAGGGCGGACGCGCTCGTCAACGACGACCTCACGCTTGCCGGCAGCTTCGGGTACACCTCGCGCGCCTGGACGCGGGTCGTCGGGCTGCTGAACACCGGGCAGCTGCGGCCTGGACGGCTCGTCACGCACAGGTTCCCGCTCGACCGGTGGGACTCCGCGTTCGACGCGCTGCGGACGCCGAGCGGCGCGCGCGGGAAAGTGATGCTCGAGGTGGCCGGTGGCTGACATCGAGCTCGCGGCGATCGAGAAGGTCTATCCCGGAGGCACACGCGCCGTCGAGGTCCTGGATCTCGAGATCGGCGACGGCGAGTTCGTCGTCTTCGTCGGCCCCTCCGGGTGCGGCAAGACGAGTGTGTTGCGGATGGTCGCCGGCCTCGAGGAGATCACTGCAGGCGAGGTGCGCATCGGCGGGCGAGTCGTCAACGACCTCCTTCCCAAGGAGCGCGACATCGCGATGGTCTTCCAGAACTACGCGCTCTATCCACACATGACCGTCTTCGACAACATGGCCTTTGCCCTGCGCCGGCGCCGGATGCCGAAACGGGACGTCGAACGGCGAGTCATGGAAGCGGCGCGAACCCTCGGGCTCGAGGAGACCCTCCGTCGCAAACCGCGCACGCTCTCGGGGGGGCAGCGTCAGCGCGTCGCGATGGGTCGCGCGATCGTGCGCGAGCCGCGTGCGTTCCTGATGGACGAGCCCCTGTCAAACCTGGACGCGAAGCTGCGAGTGGAGATGCGGGCCGAGATCCTGCGGATTCAGCGTCGCCTCGCCGTCACCACGATCTACGTCACCCACGACCAGACGGAGGCAATGACGATGGGTGACCGGGTCATCGTGATGCGCCGCGGTGTGCTGCAACAGGCCGACGTGCCGCAGCGAGTCTACGAGCGCCCCGCGAACCTGTTCGTCGCGGAGTTCATCGGCTCGCCGGCAATGAATCTCGTCGAGGCGGAGATCGAGTACTCGTCCGACGTCCTCGTCGCCCGCTTCGGCGCGCACACGCTGCGGCTCGGGCGCGACACACCGGCCCGCCCGGGGCGCGCCATCCTCGGATTCCGCCCGGAGGACGTCGAGGACAGCTCGCTCGTGGGGTCGGTCGCCGAGGGAGCAGCACTGACCGTCGTGCCGGAGATTCGCGAGGACATGGGTTCCGAGGTTTACGTCCACTTCGGGCTCGGCGTTCCACCGGTGCGCCGCAGCGAGGTCGTCGAGGCCCAGCGCCCGGAGGAGCCTGGAGAGGTACGTGCAACCGCGAGGTCGAGCAGTCCCTTCGTGGCGCGACTGGGACGAGGGACTGCAGCGCGTGAAGGCGAGCCGCTTCGGCTCTCCGTCGACGTCGACCGGCTCTACGTCTTCGACTTCGAGACCGGAGCGGGCGTGTACCCGGCATGAGTCACCAGCCGCCGACCCAACCGCTCAGCAGGCCCGGCGGCAACGAGCTCTCCTCGCTCTCGCCGCCCCGCAGGAAATCGAAGTCGCAGCCCTCGTTCGCCTGCTGGACGTGGTCGACGTAGAGCGCGCCGTAGCCGCGCCGGTACCTCGGCTCGCGCGGCCCGGCCGATGCGATCCGACGCGCGATCTCGTCGGCGGCCACGTCCAGGTCGAGTCTTTGCGCGTCTACATCGAGCACGATCGGATCGCCGTCACGCACTGCCGCGAGTGGCCCGCCTGCGGCGGACTCCGGAGCGACGTGCAGCACGACCGTGCCGAACGCGGTGCCGCTCATCCGCGCGTCGGAAACACGCAGCATGTCGGCGACACCGCTCTCGAGGAGCTTCTTCGGGATCGGCAGCTGTCCCCACTCCGGCATGCCGGGGCCGCCCTGCGGACCGGCGTTGCGCAGCACGAGCACGGAATCGCGCGTGACCTCGAGCGCCGGGTCGTCGATCCGGGCGGCGACGTCGTACACGTTCTCGAAGACGACGGCAGGGCCGCGGTGCCGCAGCAGTGCAGGCGTCGCGGCGCTCCGCTTGATCAGCGCCCCGTCAGGCGCCAGGCTCCCGCGGACGAGGGCGATCCCACCCTCGGCGGCGAGCGGCTCGCCGAGCGAGGCGATCACGTCGCGGTCGACCACCCGCGCTGCTCGGAAACCGTCGGCGAGTGGGCGACCGGTGACGGTGAGGGCAGCACCGTGGAGCAACGGCGCGAGCTCGTTCAGAACCGCGGGAATCCCACCGGCGTGATGCAGCTGCTCGACGAGGTGCACCCCCGACGGACGAAGGTTCGCGAGCGGCGGTGTGCGCTGCGAGAGCTCATGGAAACGGTCGAGCGACAGTGGGACGCCGGCCCGTCCGGCGAGCGCGAGGAGATGCAGGACCGCGTTCGTGCCACCGCCGATCGCCATCAAGACCGTGATCGCGTTGTCGAACGCCTCGGCGGTGAGAATCCGCGACGGCGAAAGCCCCTCGCGCGCGAGCTCGACCGCGCGCGTGCCCGTCACCTCCGCCGCGCGCACGCGCTCGGCGGCGACGGCGGGGATCGACGCGGAGCCGGGGAGGCACATCCCAAGCGCCTCGACGATCGACGCCATCGTCGATGCCGTGCCCATCTCGTTGCAGTGGCCGAAGCTCGGCGTGGCGGCAGCCTCGAGCTCGGCGAACTCCTCAACGCTCATGCGGCCCGCGCGCAATTCGTCGGCGTAGTGCCACAGGTCGGTGCCGGCGCCGAGCTGCCGACCGTTGTACCAGGCGGCCTGCGACGGGCCCCCGGTGATCATGATCGCCGGCACGTTCGCGCTGGCGGCACCCATCAGCTGCGCCGGCACCGTCTTGTCACAGCCGCCGATGAGGACGACGGCGTCGAAGGGGTACGCACGGATGCACTCCTCGACGTCCATCGACATGAGGTTCCGGAACAGCATGGCCG
>JALYLO010000189.1 GCA_030774175.1 Actinomycetota bacterium | reverse complement strand
AGAACGCCCGGTCGAGGGCCTCCTTGCACAGGCGATGCCACTCGCGCACGTCGTCGGGGACGTCGCCGACGACGAACGTGCGGGTCATGTCGCAGAACATGAACGACTCGTTGTCGCGCGGCCAGATATCGACCACGATCGGAACGCCCGAGCGGATCGGCCCCGAGCCCATGTCGTGCCCGACCGCGCCCTGCGGGCCGGGCGCGACGATGAAGTCGTCCGCGCTCGCGCCGTTCGCGGCGAAGGTCTGGGCCATGGCGGACTTGATGCGCTCGACCGTCAGCGGCTCGCCGTCGAGCTCGAGGCCGCCGCCGTTTCCCAGGGCCGTTTCATGTGCAGCGCGCCTCAGCATTTCCCGCACCGTATCCATGCCTGCCTCCGCGGCGCGCTGCGCGCGACGGATGCCGGCGAGCTCGTCCTCCGTCTTCACACGGCGGCGGTCGTCGAAGAAGTCCGCGTCGACCGTCAGCTCCACGCCCTCGGCCCGGAGCCGGTCGGCGAGCCAGAGCGGGAACGTCTCGGGCACGACGGAGCTCGTCACACCGAGCCCACGCACCGCGCGCAGGACGACTTCCTGGCGCACCTCCGGATAGGAGAGCCCGGAGCGGATCAGCTCATCGGAGCCGTACTCCTCGGCCGGATGCAACTCGAAGAGCCCGAGCGCAGCCAGGCGCGGGATCTCCATCGAGCCGATCGCGATGTGCTTGACCCCGCCGTGCTCGACGTAGAGGAACGGATCGGGAATGCCCACTGGAACCTCGTGGCGAAGCTCGGGCGAGCGGAACGTGTCGGCGTACATCAGGACGTCTGGCACAGATCGCACGATATCTAGACTGGCGCGAATGGATGCGCAGGAGAGGGCGTTCGAGCTGATCGAGCGCTACGACGAGGAGCTCCGCCGGCTGCTGCCCGCGGGGGCCGACATCTTCGACGCGCACCTCCATCTCGGGCAGGACATCGACGGGATGGTCGGCGACTACGACCAACTCGAGTCGCTGATGGGCGCCTACGGCATCTCGCGCGCCTTCATGTTCTGCCTCGACGAGCCGGACCGGGAGCCCTCCTTCACCGCCGCGAACGACCGCACGCTCGCCTTTGCCGAGCGCAGCGGCGGCCGGCTGATCCCGTTCCTGCGCCTCGACCTGAACGAGTCACCGATTGCTGAGGCCAAGCGCGCGCTCGACCTCGGCGCCCGCGGGATCAAGCTGCACCCGCGCGCCCAGAAGTTCACCGCGACGGACGAGCGGCTCGGTCCCGTCTTCGAGCTCGCGGCCGAGCGCCAGGTTCCGATCCTGATCCACGGCGGGCGCGGCCTGCCGCCGATCGCCGAGGGCCTGCGGTCGCTCGTCGACCGCTATCCGGGCGCGACGCTGATCATCGCGCACTGCGGGATCGCCGACCTCGCCGAGCTCGCGCGCTGCATGGCGGGGCGAAAGGGAGTCCTGTTCGACACGTCCACGTGGAGCCCGATCGACCTGCTCGACTTCTACCGGCTGATCCCCCCCGAGCAGGTCGTCTACGCGAGCGACTATCCCTACGGACAGCAGCCCTCGTCGCTGCTGATCGCGCTGAAGACGGCGCGCGCCGCCGGATATGCGGACGATCACATCCGCGCGATGCTCGCCGGGACCGCGAATGCGCTCGCAGACGGGGAGGAACTGCCGGAGCCGACGACCCCGCTCGGCAGCGACACGCTGTCCCAGCCGCTCCAACTCGCGCGCATCCACCAGTACCTGTCGATGGCCACACCGCTCCTCTGGACGCGCCAGGCCGACACCGCGGGGATCCTCGGCCTCGCGATCAACACCTGCGGCGAGCGCAACGGGTACGCCTCGGACGTCGACCGCATCCGCGAGTTGCTCGTCGCGGCGCGCGACCTGTGGGCGACCGTTCCGGGGCTCGAGGACGAGGCGGCCCAGCGGAACACGACGCGCCTGACCTTCCGGCTGCTGCACATCGCCGACATCGAGGCGGTGACGTCGAATTCCTAGGCTGAAGGTGAACGGGCGCTCCTACGAGGTGCACGCCGAGGTTGGGCAGTCGCTCGCCGACACGTTGCGCGACGACCTCGGGCTCACCGGCACGAAGATCGCGTGCAACGAGGGCCACTGCGGCGCGTGCACGGTGCTCGTCGACGGCGTGCCGGCCCTCTCCTGCATCACGCTCGTTCACACGGTCGACGGCGCCGACGTGACGACCATCGAAGGCCTGCGCGAGCACCCAATGGTGCAGTCCTTCGTCCGCGCCGACGCACTGCAGTGCGGCTTCTGCACGCCCGGACAGATTGTGAGCGCGATCTCCCTGGTCGAGCAGAGCCCCGAGCCGTCGAGTGACGAGATCCGACACGCCATGGCGGGCAACCTCTGCCGCTGCGGCGCGTACCCGAAGATCGAGGAGGCGATTCGCACGTGGCGAGACTGATCCGCACCGAGAAGGAGGTCGAGGGCCGGTACGAGGAGGTCTGGCTCGTCGTCGAGGAGGACGCGCTGGAGCAGTGGCCGGCGGGCCCGCTCGACGTGGTCGGACAGCCGGCGCCCCGCATGGACGGCCTCGAGCGCGCCCGCGGCGAGGCCGTCTACACAGCCGACGTGAAGCTGCCCGGCATGCTGCACACCGCCGTTCTGCGCTCACCGTGGGCACACGCGCGCGTGACGCGGATCGACCTCGCCCCCGCACTCGCCAGGCCAGGCGTGCACGCCGCCGTCGGCCCCGGTGACGTCCCCGTGCTGTCGGACGAGTGCGGGTACCAGGGCGCCGCGGTCGCCGCGATCTGCGCGGACAGCTACGCCGAGGCGCGCGCCGCCGTCGCCGCGATCGAGGTCGAGTGGGAGCAACTGGAGGTCGTGATCGACCCGGACGAGGCGGTTGCGCGGGGCCAGACGCACGGCGAGCCGCGCGTCCAGGAGCGCGGCGACTACGCGAAAGGCCTGGCGGAGGCGGATGTCGTGATCGAGGGCGAGTTCCGCACCCAGGTCGTGCTGCACAACTCGATGGAGACACACCAGGCCGTGGTGCAGTGGCTCGGCGACACGCTCGAGGTCTACATCTCCACGCAGTACATCTGGGGCATCCGCAACGAGGTCGCGTCGGCGCTCGGGCTGCCGGCGGACAAGGTCCGCGTCATCTGCCATTACATGGGCGGAGGATTCGGCTCGAAGAACGGCGCCGACGACTACACGTTCATCGCGATCGAGCTCGCCAGGCGGACGAACCGCCCGGTGCGCTGCGGACTCGGACGGCGCGAGGAGCATCTCGTCACCGGCAACCGGAACGCCACGATCCAGCGCCTGACGATCGGCGCCCGCTCCGACGGAACCCTGACCGCGCTCGGTGGCGAGTACGTGAACGCGACCGGCTGGAGCGGCTGGTCGTCGCCGGTCGAAGGCCCGATGCAGCTCCTCTACGCGTGCCCGAACGTGAAGACGACGACGCACGCGGCCAAGATCAACCAGCCGCCGATGAAAGCGTTCCGGGCACCGGGATTCGTCGAGGGGACGTTCGGGGTCGAATCGCTCCTCGACCGGCTCGCCGCGAAGCTCGGCATCGATCCGCTGGAGCTGCGACGTCTCAACTACACCCACCACGACGCCGCCGACGAGCGCCCATTCAGCAGCAAGAAGCTGATGGAGTGCTACCGGCGAGCGGAGCCGCACTGGGAGCGCCGACACGACGTACGCGCGCGCTCGACCGACACGGTGAAGCGCGGAGTCGGGATGGCTTCTCAGATCTGGTACGGCGGCGGCGGCCCACCGAGCTACGCCTGGATTCGCGTCGGCTCCGACGGGCGCGCGCAGGTCGTGACCGCGATGCAGGACATCGGCACGGGCACCCGGACGGCGATGGCGCAGATCGCGGCCGAGGAGCTCGGCATCCCGCTCGAGCGCGTCTCTGTCTCGCTCGGCGACTCGGCCCGCGGCCCGTACGCCATTCTCTCTGCGGGCTCGTCGACGACGCCGTCGATGGGGCCCGCCGTACGCGCTGCGGCGGCGGACGCGAAGCGCCAGATCCTCGAGATCGCGGCGCAGCGCTACCGCCTCGAGGAGCGAGTGCTCGACATCAAGCGCGGCAGCGTGGTCTCCGCCGACGGCAACCTCTCGACGCCGCTCGAGGAGGTCGTCGGTCTGCTAGACGACGCGCAGATCCTGGGCAAGGGCGCGCGCGGGCCGAACCCGACGGGGATGCAGGTGCTGACGTTCGGCGTGCAAGTCGCCGAGGTCGCGGTGGACGTCGAGACCGGCGAGGTCTGGGTCGACCGGATCGCGGCGGTGCACGACGTCGGCCGTGTCATCAACCCGCTCGGTGCGTCCAGCCAGGTCGAGGGTGGGATCATCCAAGGCATCGGCCACACGCTCTCGGAGAACCGGCTGCACGACCTGCGGACGGGGCAGATCCTCACGACCTCGCTCGACTCGTACAAGCTGCCGACGATCGCCGACGTGCCGGTGATCATCACCGAGCTGATCGACGAGCCGGACGTGCATCTGACGAATCTGGGCTCGAAAGGGCTCGGGGAGCCGCCGATCGTGCCGACTGCGGCGGCGATCGCGAACGCGATCCGCGACGCGACCGGCGCCGAGATCCGCGAGCTGCCGATCTCACGCGAGGAGATGCTGCGGGCCCTGCGCGAGGCCAACGAGCGCGCAAGCGACGAGGAGAAGCGTGGAGCTCCGGCAGGCGTCTAGCGTCACGGACGTGAACGGCGGGACGCCGCTCCACGGAGGCACCGAGGTGGTGCCGCTCCTGCGGGCGGGGATCCTCACGGCAGACGTGCTCGTCGACGTACGCAAGGTGGTGCCGCGCGGCATCGACGGCACGCGGATCGGTGCGGGCACGACGCTCGCCGAGCTGGAGGTCGACCCGCAGATCCCGGAGGCGCTGCGTGAGGCCTGCCGGCTCGCGGCGAGCCCGCAGCTGCGCAACATGGGCTCGCTCGGCGGGAACCTGCTGCAGGCGACCCGCTGCTGGTACTGGCGCCTGAAGTGGCCCTGCAGGATGCACGGAGGAGATGAGTGCTTCGCCCACGAGGGCGAGCACCGCGAGCACGCGATCTTCGCGAATGACTTCTGCGCCTCGGCGCATCCCTCCGACGTCGCCGCGGCCCTGCTCGCCCTCGACGCGACGGTCGTCACCTCGGCGCGGGCGCTGCCGCTCGCCGAGCTCTACCGGCTGGCGACCGAGGACGACCGCCGCACGACCACGCTCCACCCCGGCGAGTTGATCCTGCACGTCGACGTCCCGCAGCCCGACGTGTCGATCTACCTGAAGGCGATGGAACGGAAGCGCTGGGCCTTTCCGATCGTCGGAGTCGCCGCGGCCCGGACCGGCGGCACGACGCGAGTCGCGCTCGCGGGCGTCGCCCCCATCCCGTGGCTCCTCGACGGGAGTCTCGACGATGCGAGCCCGCTGCCGCGGAACGCCTACAAGGTCGACATCGCGAAGGCGCTCGTCAAACGGGCCGAAGCCGCGTTGGGCCAAGCCACCTGATGGGCGATCGCCGGCTGCCCGTGGCGGCCGCGCTCGCGCTCGTGATCGCACTCGTGGTTGCACTCGCCGCCTGCGGCGGCGGCGGGGCGCACGGCGGCGCAGCGGCGCAGGCAACGTCGCAGGCAGTCTCGACCGAGACTGCGCGTGCGACCTCGACCGACGCGAACGGGTGCGCCGCCGTCACCCCGCCGGCCGCGAAGGCAAAGAGCGAGCCGAAGCCGACGAAGCGGCTCGATCCGGCGAAGACCTACGACGTGAAGATCGAGACGAACTGCGGCTCCTTCACGATCCGCCTCGCCGTGAAGACGTCTCCCGTGACGACCGCGTCCTTCGTCAGCCTCACGCAGAAGGGCTTCTTCGACAGCACCGTCTTCCACCGGATCGTGCCGGGCTTCCTCATCCAGGGCGGCGACCCGACCGGGACCGGCCGGGGCGGCCCGGGCTATTCGACCGTCGAAGCCCCGCCCGCGACGACCCGCTACATCCTCGGGCTCGTCGCGATGGCGAAAACGCAGGCGGAGGCGCCGGGGACGAGCGGCAGCCAGTTCTTCGTCGTCACGGCCCAGGACGCCCAGCTCCCCCCCAACTACGCGGTGCTCGGCCACATCACCGACGGCAAGGACACGATCAGCCGGATCAGCGGGCTCGGCGACCCGAGCACCCAGCAGCCCACCGAGACGGTCGAGATCGAGCACGCGACCGTCAGTTCCCATTAGCGCGTCAGCGGTCGTGCTCGCCGCCGGCGCCGCGATGCGCTACGGCGGCGCGAAGCAGGTCGAGCTGCTGCCGTCCGTACTCGCGGCCCTCGACCGCACGAGCATCGGCGAGATCGTCGTCGTCGAAGGGGCGCACCCGCTCGACCAAGTTTGTGATGAGTCATCACAAAGTGTGCGCGTCGTGCGCTGCGAGAACTGGGAGCGCGGGCCCGGCGCCTCGCTGCGCTGCGGCCTCGCGGCGCTCGGCGCCGGCGTGACGCACGCGCTCGTCGTGCTCGCCGACGGCCCCGAGCTCGACCCAAGGGCGGTCGAGCGGCTGCTCGC
>JALYLO010000188.1 GCA_030774175.1 Actinomycetota bacterium | reverse complement strand
CGCATCGACGAGCCGCTCGGCCTCCCTGAGCCATCCCGGGTGACTGCCCGCGAGTTGCACCTCGCCATGCGTCAGCCCCAGAGGGACGCCTCGCGACATCTAGACAAACCTAGTCCAGTTCGCGACCCGGCGACCATTTACATGGGCGCTGATCCGCGCTGGTGTCTGACACCTCCTTCGTCCCTCGATGTCGCTCCGGAGTGCGAGAAAAGGTGACTGACACCTTCCCGGAGAGCTGCGAGCGTCGCCCAAAGCCGGTGTCAGTGTCACGTGGTCGAACGCGCGTAGATTCTGCCGCAGATGATTCTCGCAAACGGCCTCATCCGCACGCTCGACCCGCAGGTGCCGACACAGCGCGCGCTCGCGATCGCGGGCGACCGGGTGGCGGGCGGCGTCGGGGTGCACGAGACGGCGCTCGCGTCTCCGGAGGTGCTCGACCTCGGCGGCAGGGTCGTGCTGCCGGGCTTCAACGACGCGCACGTTCACTTCCCGACCTGGGCGCTCGCGCAGGACGAGGTGAAGCTCGACGGCTGCGCCTCGCTCGAGGAGGTGCTCGCCCGGATCCGCTCGGCGTCCATCGAGCCGGGTCGCTGGCTGAGGGGATACGGCTGGCGCAGTGGCGACTGGCACCCGAAGCAGGAGCCGACGCGTGCGGACCTCGATGCGATCACCGGCGACGGGCCCGCGGCGATGATCGCGAAGGACTACCACTCGATCTGGCTGAACACGGCGGCGTTGGCGCTCGCGAACGGCGACCTCGAGGTCGCCGGCGGCGTCGTCGAGCGCGACCCGCACGGCGAGCCGACCGGCGTGCTGCGCGAGGAGGCGGCGTGGCGCTTCAAAGAGCGACACATGACACTCGCCGACGAGCAGTACCTCGTTGCGATGCGCGCGGGCCTCAAGCTCGCGGGTGCGCGGGGTGTCACCGCCGTGCACGACAAGGACGGCTGGCTCGGCGCGCTCCGTCTCTGGCAGCAGCTCGAGGAGCGCGGAGTGCTCACCCTGCGCGTCTGGCAGTCGATCCCGCACGACCGGCTCGACGAGGCGGTCGCGGTCGGTCTCCGCTCCGGCTTCGGCAGCCCGCACCTGCGGGTGGGTTACCTGAAGGTGTTCATGGACGGGACGCTGGGCTCGCAGACGGCGTGGATGCTCGACGGCTCGGGCGTGCAGATCACTAGCGGCGACGAGCTCGCCGGGATCGTGCGCCGCGGCGCCGCGGCCGGGTTCCCGGTCGGCGTACACGCGATCGGCGACCGGGCGAACCGCGAGGCCTTGGATGCATTCGAGCAGACGAAGGATGCGTGGGGGCCGCGCGGGCTGCGCCAGCGCATCGAGCACGCGCAGCTGCTCGCCCCCGAGGACCTCCCGCGCTTCGCTGAGATCGGCGTGGCCTGCTCGGTCCAGTTCTCTCACGCGCCGTCCGACCGCGATCTTGCGGACGAGTTCTGGGCCGGCAAGACCGACGGCGCCTACGCCTTCCGCTCGTTGCTCGACTCGGGCGCGCGCGTGCTGAACGGAAGCGACGCGCCGATCGAGGACCTCGATCCGCTGGCGGGGATCAGGGCGGGCGTGCGCCGCACGATCGACGAGCGGGCTGCGTGGCATCCCGAGCAATGCATCACGGTCGACGAGGCGTTCCACGCGACGTGCGTCGCGCCTGCCTGGCTCGCCCGCGACGAGCGCCGTCGAGGCACGCTGATCCCCGGCCATGACGCCGACCTCGTGGTGCTCGATCGCGACCCATGGGAGGACCTCGACGCGGAAGTCGTCGCCACGATGGTCGCCGGGCGGTGGGTGCACAACCCGCCTCCCTGGGACTGACGTTTCGCCGCGCGCGGCGTGTGTGAGAGGATCGCACGCAGCTCACAAGGAGGCCCGTGGTGGAGGCAGGCACGACCGGAAACCGGCTGCGCGAAGGGGCGATCGGGCTGCCACAGGTTCTCTTCCAGTCGATCACGCACATGGCGCCGGGTGCCGCGATCGCATTCTCGATCTACCTCTCGATCGTCTACGACCTCTTCGTCGGCGAGACCCCGGTCGGCATCGCGGGGCCTGATGTGCCGCCGCCGCTGCCGGCGGGTGCGGTGACGGAGCCCGCGTAGTGGCCGTCGCCGCCGAGCACCGAGTCGGCCGCGACGAGGTGATCTGGGCCTTCGGGCCCGACCTCCGGCCCGTGCTCGAGGTCGACCCGGGCGCGGTAATCACGCTCGAGACGAACGACTGCTTCACCGGGCAGATCCGCACCGAGGCCGACCTCGTGACGGAGATCGACTTCGAGCGCGTCAACGGCGCAACCGGGCCGATCGCCGTCCGCGGTGCCGAGCCCGGCGACTCGCTCGTTGTCGCACTGCTCGAGGTACGACCCGACGACTGTGGCTTCGCGACGCTGATCCCGGGTATGGGGCAGCTGATCGAGCAGGTGCAGGCGCCGCTGACGCAGGTCTTCCGCGTCGAGGGGGACCTGATCCACATGTCCGACCGCATCTCGTTCCCGCTGCGGCCGATGGTCGGCGTGATCGGCTGCGCGACCGGCGGCGAGCGGCTGACGAACGGCTACGCCGGGACGCACGGCGGCAATCTGGACAACCACCTGCACGGGCCGGGAGCGATCGTCTACCTCCCCGTACGGCAGCCGGGCGGCATGCTCGCGATCGGCGACATGCACGCCTCGATGGGCGACGGCGAAATCTGCTTCACCGGCGTCGAGATCTCGGGCGAGGTGACGATCCGCGTCGG
>JALYLO010000187.1 GCA_030774175.1 Actinomycetota bacterium | reverse complement strand
GGCCTGCAAATGCGGGCAAAGTCGCGCTCCTGCTGGAGCGATATCTGGCGTGTCTCGACGACGAGCCGTATCTGATCGTGCCGAACGCGTCGGACGTCGACCGGGTCGAGCGCGACCTGCTCGCGCGTTGCGGCTGCCTGTTCGGCGGCGCGATCGGCACGTTCGACGACCTCTTCCGCACGCTCGTCTCCGGCGACCCGGGCGTGCGCCCGGTCGCGACCGACGCGCAGCGCGCGCTGATCGTGCGGCGGGCCCTGGCCGCCTCGTCGCTGAACGGCCTTTCCCGCTCGGCCCGCACCGGCGGCTTCGCCGAGTCGCTCCTTGCGACCCTCGGCGAGCTCGAGTCCGGCCTCCTCGATCCAGCCGACGTGCAGGGCGACCTCGCGGCGCTCTACCGCTCCTACCGCGCCGAGCTCGACCGGCTCGGGCTCTGGGACCGCGACCTGCTCCGCCGGCGCGCGGCCGAGCGGATCTCCTCGGAGCTCGATGCCTGGCACGGCGAGCCGGTCTTCGCCTACGGCTTCGAGGACCTCACGGGCGCCGAGTGGACGCTGCTCGAGGCACTTTCCGGGCGCACCGAGGTGCAGGTCTCGCTGCCATACGAGCCTGCGCGAGTCGCGTTCGCGTCGCTGCGGCGCACCGCCGACGACCTCTCCGCGCTCGCGGACGGCCGCATCGAGGAGCTCGCCCCGCGCTCTGCCGAGTATGCGCACCCGGCGCTCGCGCATCTCGAGCGCGCGCTCTTCGACGAGTCGCCGCCTCCTCCGCCCGAGCTCGACCAGGCCGTTCGCTTCTTCGAGGGCGCCGGCACGCGCGGGACACTCGAGCTCGTCGGAGAGGAGCTGCTCGCGCTGATCCGCAGCGGCGTCGCGCCGGAGCAGATCGCGCTCGTCGCTCCGTCGGTCGACCAGTGGCGCGCGCCGCTCGAGACGGTGCTGGGTGGGCTCGGGATTGCCTACGCGGTTGAGTCGCGGGCCCGCCTCGGGGCCACGCCGTTCGGCCACGCTCTGCTGCAGTTCCTGCGCTATGCGTGGCTCGACGGGGGCCGCCGGGAGCTCTTCGCATTCCTCCGCTCGCCGTACTCCGGGATCGCGCGGGCGTCGGTCGACTACGTCGAGGGCCGTCTGCGCGGCCGCGCGATCAACTCACCGAGCCGCGTCGAGGAGGAGACCGAGAAGCTGCGCGAGGCACCGGTGCCGATGCTCGCCGAGCTCCGCGGGGCCGAATCACCCGTCGAGGGCGCGCAGGCCCTGATCCGGTCGATGCTCCGCGCCGCCTACGGCACCGAGGCCCCGCCGGCCGGCGAGACGTCCCGTCTCGATCTCCGCTCCTACGACGCAGCCCTGCGGCTGCTCGACGAGCTGAGCGGCTTCGACGCGCTCCGCGGCTCCGATGCGCTTCGCGGCTCCGATGCGCTCCGCGATGCGGTCGCCGGTGACGACGTCGTCTCGGCGCTGGAGCGGGCCGAGGTGCGGCTCGCGTCGGCTCACGAGGCGGGGCGGGTTGCCGTCCTCGACCTCATGCGCGCGCGCACCCGCCGCTTCGAGATCGTGTTCCTGCTCGGGCTCGAGGAAGGGTCGCTCCCGCGCCGCACCCGCGTCTCGCCCTTCCTCGACGACGATGCTCGGCGCGAGCTCGGCGGCCGGCTCGAGCGGCCCGATCAGGTCAGTCGCGACCGTTACCTCTTCTACACCGCGTGCACGCGCGCGACGCGGCGCCTCTACCTGGTGCGGGAGGCGGCGACCGATGACGGCGCGCCGCTCGAGCCGAGCCCGTTCTGGGAGGAGGTGGCTGCGGTCTTCGACGAGCAGGAGGTCTCCCGCGCCACGGCGCGCCGTCCGCTCTCGGCGCTCACCTGGACGCTCGAGTCGGCTCCGTCCGATCGCGAACGCGTGCGTGCGCTCGCGCGCCTCTCCGTCGACGACCTCGACGCCGCGCGCGCCCTCGCGGAATCGAACGACTGGCAGCGCAGGCTCGCGCGAGCACGCAGCTCGTTCCGTCGCGACACCAGGCTGACGAGCCCCGTTCTGCTCGAGTGGCTCGGCACCAAGACGACCTTCGGCGTCACCGAGCTCGAGCGGTTCGCCGATTGCTCGTCGGCCTGGCTGCATGAGCGCATCGTCTCGCCGAAGACGATCGACGCCGAGGTCGACCCGATGCTGCGCGGGTCGGTCGCGCACAGCGCGCTGCACAAGTTCTACGCGGGCCTCCCGAAGGAGCTCGGCCATGATCGCGTTACTCCGGAGAACCTCGAGGCGGCCGTCGGCTTCCTGCGCCGGTGCCTCGACGATGCCATGCGCGGTGGCGTCCGCCTCGACCTCACCGACCTCCAGGAAGCCGAGCTCGACGAGAGCCTCTGGCGCGACCTCGAGGCGTTCGTCCGCGACGAGGCCGCGTCACCGCTCCAGCTGCTGCCGCGCCGGTTCGAGCTCTCGTTCGGCTCGGACCGCTCGGCGCCCGAGCTCCAGCGTGGCCTGCCCCTGGGCGACAACCTCTACCTGAGCGGGAAGATCGACCGCATCGACGTCGACCCGTTCAGCGCACGCGGGATCGTGCAGGACTACAAGTCGGGACGCACGGTGCACTCCGCAAAGCAGATCGACGAGGAGCTGAAGCTCCAGATCCCCCTCTACATGCTCGTGCTGCGCGACCTGGTCGGCATCGAGCCGCTCGGCGGCATCTACCGCGCGCTCGCCGGCTCGCGGGCCTCGCGCGGCCTCCTCCACGCGGGCGCCGCGGAAGATCTGCCCGGCTTTTCGCGCGGCGACTACCTGCCCGAGGAAGAGTTCTGGTCGCTCGTCGAGACGTCGCGCACGCGCGCGCACGACTCTGCGCAGCGGATTCGCGCGGGGGACGTCCGCCACGATCCGAAGGGCGGCACCTGCCCGACGTGGTGCGATCTCTGGACGATGTGCCGCGTGGAGCGCCCGTGAACGAGCAACAGAGAGCCGCCGTCGAGGCGACCGGAGAGGTCTTCGTCTCTGCGGGGGCCGGCACCGGCAAGACGACCGTGCTCGTCGAGCGGTTCGTCCGCGCGGTCTGCGAGCAGGGACTGGACGTCGAGTCGGTGCTTGTCATCACCTACACGCGGAAGGCCGCGGGCGAGTTGCGCGCGCGCATTCGCGCCGCGCTGCACGCGCGCGGGCGGCATGATCTCGCACGCCGGCTCGACGGCGCGTGGATCTCCACGATCCACGGCTTCTGCTCACGGCTGCTGCGCGCGCATCCGTTCCCGGTCGGAATCGACCCGCGCTTTCGAGAGCTCGACGACGAGCACGGTGCGGTGATCCGCGGTGAGGCGTTCGAACGCGCCCTCGCTTCGTTCTGCGCCGCACGCGACTCCGAGCGCCTGCGCCTGCTGGCCACCTACGGCGGCAACGGCCTGCGCCGGATGCTCACGGGCGTCTACGAGACCCTGCGCTCTGCGGGCCGCGATCTGAAGCTCGAGCTGGGTGAGCAGGCCGGGGTGGCGGATCGGCTGGCGGAGCTGAAGGCCACGGCGCACCTGCTCGCCGCCGACCCCGACGTAACTGAGAACCAGCTCGCCTCGGCCAACGCCGCGCTCGCCCTGGGGTCGAACCCCGAGCAGCTGCTCGACCTCGAGCTGCCCGCGAGCGGCGACCGGGCGGCCGAGTTCCGCGCAGCCCGCGACCGTCTCCAGCAGGCCGCACTCGAAGAGCTGGCCGCCCGCGACAGCGAGTTGCTGCAGGAACTGCTCGATCTGTTCGCCGCCGAGTACGCGGCAGCGAAGCAACGCGAGTCGGCGCTCGACTTCGAGGACCTCCAGCTGCTCGCGCGTGACCTCCTCCGCGACGACGCGCACGTGCGCGAGACCGAGCAGCTGCGCTTCACCGCGATCATGGTCGACGAGTTCCAGGACACCAACCGCCTCCAGTGCGAGGTCGTCGACCTGCTCATCGGAGCCGGGCTCCGCCCGGCGGGAGCCGGCGCCGGCCAGGGATTCGTCAAGGACGTGTTCTTCGTCGGGGACGAATTCCAGTCGATCTACGGCTTCCGTCATGCCGATGTCGCGGTGTTCCGCGACCGCCGAGAGGCGGCCGAGCAGCGGCTGCCACTGTCGCGCAACTACCGCTCGCGGCCGCAAGTGCTCGCGGCGGTCAACCATCTGTTCGCGGAGGAGTTCGGCGACGGCTACCAGCCGCTCGCCGCCTCCGGCGATTTCGCCGACCCGGTCTTCGGCCACCCCGTCGAGCTGCTCGTGAGCGACAAGCGCACCTACCGCGACGCCGGTTCAGGCTGGCGCGAGGGTGAGGCGCAGGCGATTGCCCGCCGCGTCGCCGAACTCGTCGAGACCGGCGCCGCTGCCCCCGGCGAAATCGTCCTGCTCTTCGCCGCCGGCACGGATGCCGAACGCTATGAATCGGCGCTGCGCGAGCGTGGTCTTCCCACCTATCGCGCCACCGGCCGCG
>JALYLO010000186.1 GCA_030774175.1 Actinomycetota bacterium | reverse complement strand
CAGTCCACTCGATCAGGACGTCATAGGGGAGCCTGATCGACGGCTCACGCCTGCAGATCCACGTGTCGGCGTCGGAGGGCTCGCGGAAGACGTCGAAGCGCCACGTGCCCGTGTTCGCCTCCCGTACCCACGTCTGATGCGTGTCGGCGAGACGATCTCGCGCGTGCGCCAGCGGCGTCGCCTCGTGACGATCCGTGATGACGAAGATCTCGAAGCTGGAGAGCGCCTCGGCGACGACCTCGTCAAAGCGAGTGTTCTGCACCGCGATCTCGAGGTCCTCGTGCTCCCGCCGCTCCTCGCCGAGGAAGAGATCGATCGCCCACCCGGCCGCGATGTACCAGGGAGCGCGCACGCCCTCGAGCAGGCGTGCGACGCGCTCCGGCCGCCAGGCATCCCACTTCGACACGTCCGGTTCGATCGCGTTCACGAGCGGAACTGAGGCAGCACCTTGTCGGCGAACAGCCGGATCTGGTCGTGCCGCTTGTCGCCCCACAGCTCCAGCATGACGTGCGTGCAACCGGCGTCGCGGTACTCCTCGATCGCCGCGATGCAGTCCGCCGGCGTCCCGGCGATCGGCTTGCACTTGTCGAGGATCGTGTCGGTCACCTGCTCCTTCGCCGCGAGCCGCCCGCCGCGCTCCATGGCCTCCGCGACCGGTCGAATCTCCTCGACATCGATTCCCGCGAGCTCGAGCAGCGTGTCGGCGGCGCCCTTGATGTTCTGCACCTTGTTCGCGAGGTACATCCCTGCGATCTCGCGAGCGCCGTCACGCCCTTCGTCGCGATCTTCCGCGATCGACGCGACGACCGTGCAGCCGATGTCGATGTCCGCGCGCACGTTGCCAAGTGTGTAGCGAACGAACGCCGGCGTCGTAATAGAGGGCGTGAGGCAGCCGTCGGCGATCTCGCCTGCCAGTGCCTGCATCTTCGGCGCCGTTGCGGCGACGTACACGGGCGGAGCGCCACGCGGCGCGTCAGCGTTCATGGCGGGAACGTCCGCGCTCCAAGTGTCCCCGTCGTAACTGAACTCGTCGCCGGAGAGAACACCACGAACGATCGCCACCGCATCGCGCATCGGCCCCAGCGTCTTGTTCGTCTGCATCCTCGCGTTGTTGAGGAAGATCTTCGACGTCCCGAAGCCGAGGATGAAGCGATCCGGCGCGAGCTCCTGCACGACCCGCGCGTCCATCGCCACCTGGACCGGGTGGCGTGTGAACGGCGAGATGATCCCCCACCCGATCGTCAGCCTCTGGGTCTCCTGCGCCATCAGCGCCGAGACAACAGTCGAGGAGCGCGCCTCCATCTGGTGCTTCCGCCACCAGGGGTACGCCTCTGCGAGCCAGATCGTGTCGAAGCCGTGCTCGTCGAGGGCGTGCGCAGTCGCAAGCATCTCGCCCACCGGCTCCATCGTGAGCTGCATTACCCCAATGCGAAACGGCGGCGCCACGACAGCGATCCTAAGCCCGCCCAGCACAAGACGAGCGGGCCTGGTGGCCCGCTCGTCGCGCTCCGATCAAGAATCGATCAGATACTCAGCTGATGCCTGCGCCGGTTGGCGACTGCGAACGCCAGTGCCAGGAGCATCGCTCCGATCAGCGCCGCGCTGCCGATCGCCGCGTTCCAGGCAAAGGAGTCGCCGCCGGTTGCGGTGGGGGCCTGAGTCGAAGCGCCGCCGTCGCCG
This sequence comes from Actinomycetota bacterium, assembly GCA_030774175.1. The sequence continues at coordinate 831 of JALYLO010000186.1, read as the reverse complement.
CCGAGGATGTCGGGCTGGAACGTGACGGAGGAGCCGCTCCCGTACTCACTGTTGAGCGCCTCGCCGCGCTGGCTAAGAGCAACGAGCTCCTGCGTCGAGAGTTGGTCTCCGCCGGCCTGGTACAGCGCCGTGTACTCCTGCGGCGAGAGACGCGTGAGAGCGTTTCCGTAGAGCTGGTTCAGCGCCTCGCCGCGAGCGATCAACGCCCGATACTCAGCCTTGTTCGGCCCGACGGTCGGCACGGAGGTGACGGGAGCGGTGATCGCGGACATCCAGCCGTCCGTCACGACGCTCGTGACGGCAGTGCCGTCGCCGCCGGAACCGTCGGACATGACGACCGCGCCAGCGGCCGGAGCGATGGCGAGTGCGGTTCCGAGAATCAGAGTGATGAGGGTCGTGCGCTTCATCGGAGCCTTCCTTTCGTTCCGACCGTCCTGTGCGGTCGACTGCCTAAGAGACGGAGTTCTGGCTGCATGACGGTTTCGTTTCGGTTGCAGAACGGCAACCGAGGGAGGTACGTTCGCCCGGAGGAGGCGGTAGTGGAGTTCCGGATCCTGGGTGCGCTCGAGGTTGCGGGCGCCGACGGCGAGATTCAGCTCGGCGCCAAGAAGCAGCGTGCTCTGCTCGCGTTGCTGCTCTTGCACGCGAACGAGGTCGTCCCGACCGGACGGCTGATCGATCTCCTCTGGAACGACGACCTTCCCTCCGACGCGGCCAAAGCGCTGCAGGTGCTGGTCTCGCGCCTGCGGCGCGCGCTCGGCTCAGAAGATCTCCTGCAGACGCGCCCGGGCGGATACGTCCTCCACGTCGAGCCGCAGAGTCTCGACGTGG
>JALYLO010000185.1 GCA_030774175.1 Actinomycetota bacterium | reverse complement strand
TCCAACAGGCAGGCGACGAACTCTCCCAAGCAGACGAATCAGCCCTCTACCACCACTACCAACTTAACTACACCCCATCCGACACCCCAAGCGGACGCCGACTCGCCCGCCGCTCGAAGTAGACGGTGTGCGACAACGCGAGCGCGAGCTCCGGCGGAAGCCAGCCGCCGTCAAGCCAGCCGTTCCCGAGTATCGGCCACGGTCAATCAAGTCCCTGATTTCTCGCGACGCGCGAGCCCTACCTGCTCGGTAGCGTCTAGCCATGCAGCTCTCCCCCGTGCTCGCGGATCTCGTGCAGTACCCGTTCGCCCGGCTCGACGACTGGCAGGCCGAGGCGCGGTCGCGCGGGATCGACCTGATCGACTTCGGCATGGGCGATCCCCGCGAGGTGACGCCGGCGTTCATCCGCGAGGCGCTGATCGCATCCGTCGGCGAGGTGTCTTCGTATCCGCGCGCGACCGGCCTGCCGGAGCTGCGCGAGGCGATCGCCGGGTGGATCGGTCGCCGGTTCGACGTCCACGTCGACGCGGGCAGCGAGATCGTCCCCACCCTCGGCTCGAAGGAGGCGATCTTCTCGTTCGCGCAGGTTGCCCTGGCCGAGAAGCGGCTCGTCGCGATTCCCGAGCCGGCGTATCCGGTCTACGAGCGCGGCGCGCTCTTCGCGGGCGGCACGGTCGCCGGCGTGCCGCTGAAGGAGTCGTCGGGCTGGCTGCCCGACCTCGATGCCTTCGACGCGTGGGACGAGATCGCGCTCTTCTGGGTCTGCTATCCGAACAACCCGACCGGCGCGGTCGCCCCACTCTCCTTCTACGAGGAGCTCGCCGGGCGGGCGCGCGAGCACGGCTTCCTCCTCTGCTCGGATGAGGCCTACTCCGAGCTCTGGTTCGACGAGCCGCCGGCCTCGGCGCTCCAGGTTGCAGACCGCACGAACGTGGTCGTCTTCAACACGCTCTCCAAGCGCTCGTCGATGACGGGGTATCGCTCGGGATTCGTCTGCGCGCCCGCCGAGATCGTCGCCGCGCTACGCAGCTTCCGGCCGACGGTCGGGACGGCGCCGCAGGAATTCGTGCAGCGCGCCTCGGTGGCCGCGTGGTCCGACGACGCCCACGTCGAGAACGTGCGTGCGCTCTACCGGCGCAAGCGCGATACGCTACTGCCCGCGCTCGAGGATGGCGGACTGCGGCTGGCCGGGTCCGAAGCGACCTTCTACCTCTGGGTCGATGTCGGCGGCCCCTCCGAGGCGTTCTGTCTCGGACTGCTCGAGCACGGGATCGTTGCCGCGCCCGGGTCGTTCTTCGGCGCCGCCGGTGAGGGGTACGCCCGCTTCGCCCTCGTTCCGACCCAGGCGCAATGTGAGCGCGCCGCCGAGATCCTCCGCGACGTCCTGTGACCACCGAAGAGACGATTGGCGCACTCGACCGCGGCGAGGTGCGCGTCGCCGAGCCCGACGGTGAGGGGTGGCGTGTCAACGCCGACGTCCAGGCGGCGATCCTCGACTACTTCCGCCTCCGCTCGCTGGAGCCGCGCGAGGTGGGGCCGTTCGAGTACCTCGACAAGATCCCGCTGAAGACCGGTTACGAGGCGCTCGGCGTTCGCGTCGTACCGCCCGCGACCGCGCGTTACGGCGCGTTTCTCTCGCGCGGCGTCGTCCTGATGCCCTCGTACGTGAACATCGGCGCGTGGGTCGGGCCGAACACGATGGTCGACACGTGGGCGACCGTCGGCTCCGGCGCGCAGATCGGCGCCGACGTGCATCTCGGCGGCGGGGTCGGCATCGGCGGTGTGCTCGAGCCGGCGGGCGCGCGTCCGGTGATCGTCGAGGACGGCGCATTCCTCGGCTCGCGGTGCATCGTCGTCGAAGGCGTGCACATCGGCCGCGAGGCGGTGCTCGCGCCAAATGTGACGCTGACGGCGAGCGTGCCGATCATCGATGTCACCGGCGACGAGCCCGTCGAGCACCGCGGCTACGTCCCGCCCCGGTCGGTCGTCGTGCCCGGCACGCGTCCCAAGGAGTTCCCCGCGGGCACCTACCACCTCTCCTGTGCGCTGATCATCGGGCGGCGCAGCGAGGCGACCGACTTGAAGACCTCCCTCAACGACGCTCTGCGCGAGCACGGGATCGGCGGCTGAGCGGCGAGGTGTCTGACACCCGTGCCGAGCAGCGATTGCAAACCTAGCTGCGAGGAGGTGTCAGACACCTGTCACGCGGACAGCCGGGCCCGTGAGGAACGCATACCGGTCCTCGAAACGCACGTGAAGGTCCCCGCCGGGAAAGCGCACGGTCACGGGCGAGATCCCGAAGACCGCGGCGATCGCGACCGCGCTCGACCCGGACGACGCCGTCTCGCCTGCTCCGCGCTCCCACACGCGCGCTTCGATCACGTCGTCGGAGACGGCACGGGCCACCTGCACGTTCGTGCGGCGGGGGAACCGCGGGTGCACCTCGAGCAGCGGGCCGACGCGCGGCAGGACGGCAGGATCGCCTTCGACGACCGCATGCGGGTTTCCTACGTCGACGGCGACGAATGCGATGCCGGAGATCTCTTCCGGCTCGCCGATCCAGACCTCGCCGAGGTCCTGCTCGATGAGGCCGCCCTCGAGCATCCGCGCGCACACCTCCCTGGGCCCGACCCGCACCGTCACGTGGTCGGCGCCGGTGCGCTCGGCGAGCCAGCGTGCGGCAATGCGCGTCCCGTTCCCGGACATCTCCGCCCGCGATCCGTCCGGGTTCCAGATGCCGATCTCGACCCAGTCGTCACCGGCCCGGAACACCTCGATGATCCCGTCGGAGCCGCCGACCACCGCCCGGACGAGCTCCGGAGTCAGCGGCTCTTCAGTGACCAGATAGATGTTCCCCTGTGCGTCCCAGCGCGATGACGTCATCGGCGATCTCCTCCGCAGGCCGATTTCCGTCGAGCGTAACCGCCCCGCGCAGGCTGCGCAGCCACTTCCGCTGGTAGCGGGCGAGCCGCTTCGTAGCCTGCGCCACCGCTGCGGCGGCCTCGTCTCGGGGCAGGGTGGCGAACTGCTCGAGCCCGAGCACCTTGCGGGCGGTGTCGGAGAGCGGCTGTCCCCACGCCCGGCGCGCCTCGTCGGCCGCGCCGCCCGCCGTCATCGCCTCCGCGCGCTCGTCGATGCGGCGGTCGAGTACCTCGAGCGGAAGGTCGAGCGCGACGAGCAGTGTGGGATGGCGCGCTTCGGCCGTCCACAGTGCGTCCTCGGCGGGCGCGAGCGACCCGCCGGCCTCCGCGAGTTCGAGCGCGCGGACGATGCGCTTGCGGTCGTTTGCGTGCACACGTTCCGCCGCTGCGGGATCACGCACGGCGAGCAGCGCGTGCGCCGCGGCGGGGCCGCCGCGATCGTAGAGGTCCTGCCAGTGCACGCGCCGCTCGGAGGCCGCCGGCGGCGGGATCGCGATGTCCGAGACCGCAGCGCGGAAGTAGAGCCCGGTGCCGCCCACGACCAGGGCCAAGGCACCGGACCCGAGGAGCTCGTCGACGGCGGCATGCGCCCAGCGTTGGTACTCCCCGACCGAGACGTTGCGGTCGAGCGGAACGGTGCCGACGAGCCGGGCCGGATACGGCGGCGCGGCGGTCAGCACGGGAAGACCTTCGTAGAGCGCCGCGGAGTCGGCCGAAACGACCTCGGCGCCGAGCCGGTCGCGGAGCACTCCGGCGACGGCCGACTTGCCGGCGGCGGTCGGGCCGAAGAGCGCGATCACGTTCGCGGTCACCTCAAGCGGTCGCGGCGCGGCGGCGGGCCTCTCCGCCCGTCCGCCTGCGCACCGACGTGGGAGCGGTCGCGCGACCGGCCCTCGAGCGGTGCGAACACCTTGCGGTCACCGCGCAGCGCGGCGGGATGCGCGCGCAGGTAGGCAGCCCATGCTTCCGGTTCGTTCTCGCCGCCTGCCAGCTCGTCGAGTGCGACCGCGACGCGCGAGCCGCGGCGGCGGATCGTGCCGATCGGCTCGCCGTCTGCGCCCCGGGTGACGGTGATCACGACCCCCGGCGACGTCCATTCCCCTCCGTCGGCGTCGCGGCGAACGACCGTCAGGTCGAGGTCGTCGAAGGCGCCGAGCGCGTCAGACACCGGTGCCTGCCGGCTGCTTGAAGCCATGAGCGACCTCATCTGTGGTCTGCGGACGCTCGAACGGCCTGTTCTCCTCGGGATGTTCTGCGCGCCACTCCTTGAACCAGCTGACCGCCTTGGTAATGCCTTCCTCCAGCGGCGTCGTCGGCGTCCAGCCAAGGACGTCGTGCGCCTTGCGGACGTCCGCGATGTAGTGGGTCACCTCACCGACCAGCGAGGGAGCGATCGTGAAGGTCGGCTCGACGCCGAGCTCGTGGGAGATCAATTCGGCAGCGCGCACGAGTGTGTTGCCCTGTCCGTAGGCGAGGTTGATCGTCTGGTTGCCCGCGTCTCCCTCGGCGAGTGCGTAGACCCCTCGGGCGATGCCGTCGACGCAGTCGTCCACGTAGGTGAAATCGAGCACCTTGCTGTCGCCCCCGAAGATGGTGATCGGCTCGCCGCGCGACAGCTGGTGCATCCAGAGTGGCAACACACGGTCCATCCGCCACAGGTCGGAGTCGTAGCGGCCGTAGACGTTCGAGAAGCGAAAGACCAGGTATCTGAGGTCGTAGCAGCGAGCGTACGAATAGATGAATGCTTCGCTCGCGATCTTCGAGGCGGAGTACGGGCTCTCGGTGAACGCGAAGTCGGCAGCCTCCTCGGCGTATTCCTCGAACCGGTGGACGTCGCCGTAGACCTCCCGGGTCGAAGAGAAGACGATGGGCAGGCTCCTCCCGCGCGCAAACTCGAGCAGATTGAAGGTCATGATCGCGTTCTCGAGCGCCCGATGCGGTTGCCGGACGAGCTGGTGCACCTTCGCGTGCGCCGCCATGTGCACGACGAGATCGACCTCCGGGTACTCGACGCCGTTGATCCCACCGGGGAACGCGGAGTAATGGCCGGCGAGGTCCTGGAGCAACGTCGGGAACGCAGACCCCACCCAGCTGTTCGGCCGCTTGTCCACTCCGAAGACCTCGTGGCCGTCGCGTAGGAGCCTCAGAGCGAGGTTTGTGCCGATCTGGCCCGATGAGCCGGTGACGAGGATGCGCATCCGAGAGAGCCTAGTGGAGCCCTGTAAGCGGCGCGTTAGGCGGGAATGAGGGCGTGCTGGACGCCGCGGAGCGTCATCGAGGTCGCGCCGTCGACCAGCACGTCCACGAGCTCACCGGGGTGGGCGTCGCCCGAGAAGACGACGGTCGTGTTGCGCCGTGTGCGACCGCGCAGAACCGTTGCGTCGGTGCGCGACGGGCCTTCGACGAGTACCTGCTCCACGCGGCCGATGCGCGCCTCGTTGTTCTCGCGGGCAAGTCGTTGCGTCACCTCGACGAGCCGCTCCATCCGCTCGATCTTCAGAGTGTGTGGCACCGGGTCCGGCATCGAGGCGGCCTCGGTGCCGGCTCGCGGTGAGTACACGAAGGTGAAGGCGCTGTCGTAGCGCACTTCCTCCACCACCTCGAGCGTCTCTTCGAAGTCGGCTTCGGTCTCGCCGGGGAACCCGACGATGATGTCGGTGCCGAACGCGAGGTCGGGTAGCGCAGCGCGCAGCTTCTCGACGAGCGCGAGGTAGCGCTCGCGCGTGTACGTGCGCCGCATCGCCTTCAGGATGCGTGACGAGCCGGACTGGAGCGGCAGGTGCACGGCTTCGCACACCGCGCCGCACTCGGCCATCGCGGCGAGCACCGGGTCGCGGAAGTCCTTCGGGTGAGGGCTCGTGAAGCGAATGCGCTCGATGCCGTCGACCGCGTCGCACGCCCGCAACAGTTCGCCGAAATCGGTTCGCAGGCCGGGCAGCAGGTCGCGGCCCCACGAGTTGACATTCTGGCCCAGCAGCGTCAGCTCACGCACGCCCTCCTCGGCGAGCCGCGTCACCTCGCCCAGGATCTCGCCGGGCCGGCGCGATACCTCGCGTCCCCGCACGGCGGGAACGATGCAGTACGCGCACTTGGAGTTGCAGCCCATCGACACCTGCACCCAGGCCTGGAAGGAGCGCTCCCGGTGCATCGGCAGCTCGGCGGCGAAGACGCGGTCGTCGAGGCCGAACCTGCCCCGGGCGACGCCGATGCCGCCCGCGCCGAGCCACTCGCCGAGGTGCGCGATCGATCCGGGGCCGAATGCCACGTCGACGGCCGGGTAGAGCTGGAAGATCCGCTCGCGCTGCGCTTCGGCGTAGCAGCCGCCGACGGCGATCACACGGTCTGGATCCTCCCGTTTGCGCGCGGCCGCTTCGCCGAGATAGGCGGCGAGCTTCGTGTCGGGCTTCTCCCGGATCGTGCACGTGTTGAAGACGACGACGTCGGCCTCGGCGGGCGTCGGCGCCTCCCCCAGGCCGAGCTCCTCGAGCATGCCCTTGATGCGCTCCGAGTCGTGCGCGTTCATCTGGCAGCCAAAGGTCGTGACGAAGTATTTCCGCACCGTCATAGGGTAGCCGCGGTCTTCACAGCCCCCGAGACGACGGCCCGCCACCCAGCCTGTTCGATCACCAGAGCGCTGGCTCAGGCCGAAAAGGTGTCTGACACTTTGTCGGAGAGACGCGACAGCGCGCCCTGAGACGGTGTCAGACTGTGCGCTCCACTGGGCCAGTTCAGCGCTCGAGCCGTACCGGGCATCGCGGGACACGGTGTCGCTAGGCTCGGACCGTGCGAGGGTCGCAGATCGTCGACCTCGGGAGCCCTCCGCAAGTGGCGGAGCTGGCGGCGCCGACGCCGACGGCCGGCGAAGCGCTGGTCACGGTCGAGGCGGTCGCGCTCAACCCGATCGACATCAGCGTCGGTGCCGGTGTCTTCTACGGCGGCCACCCCCCGCTCCCGTACGTTCCCGGCTGCGAGGCGGCCGCGCGCACCGAGGACGGTTCGCTCGTCTATCTGTTCGGCGACGATCGCGGCATTCGCCGGCCGGGGTTCCT
>JALYLO010000184.1 GCA_030774175.1 Actinomycetota bacterium | reverse complement strand
ACGAGTTCCTCCCGGACGAGCAGGAGGCCTCGACGGACAAGCTGCGCGCGCGGATCCGCGCGCTCCACGAGTCGAACCCGATGCTCGGCACCCGCGGCTGTCGGCTCGGCTTGATGTTCCCGGAGATCTACGAGATGCAGATCCGTGCGATCGCGCGGGCCGCGCGCGCCGTCCAGGAGCGCACCGGCGACGCGCCGCTCGTCGAGGTGATGCACCCGCTCGTCGCCTTCGCCGAGGAGCTGCGCCGCCTGCGCGAGTTGACCGAGCACGTCTGGGCCGAAGAGGCGCCCGAAGTGGCTCACCTCGTGGGCACGATGATCGAGGTGCCGCGCGCCGCGCTCCGCGCCGACGAGATCGCGGAGTTCTCCGACTTCTTCTCCTTCGGCACGAACGACCTGACACAGACGACGCTCGCGTTCTCGCGCGACGATGCAGAGGGGAAGTTCCTGACGCGCTACCTCGAGGATGGAGTGCTCGAGCGCAACCCGTTCGAGGTGCTCGACGTCGACGGCGTCGGCGACCTGATGCGGATCGCCGTCGAGCGTGGGCGGGGCGCGAAGCCGGAGCTGAAGCTCGGCATCTGCGGTGAGCACGGCGGCGAGCCGACCTCGGTCGCCTTCTGCCACGGGCTCGGGCTCGACTACGTCAGCTGCTCGCCGTTCCGCGTGCCCCTCGCACGTCTCGCGGCCGCGCAGGCTGCGCTCGAGGAAGCCGGCTCCGGCTCGTACGTCGCCGCAGGCGGCTGAGTCCCGTCCGGGGCCCTACGCGTCGATCTGCCCTGAATCCAGCTGCACTGTTAGATCCAGCTGCGCTGTGAGCCGCTTCGGTGCGGTCATCCGGTAGCTCTCGTCGATCAGCTCGGCGAGCTCGTCCCAGTCCTGTTCGACGTCCAGGTAGGCGCCGATCCAGCCCTTCGAACCGACGTAGGGCGGCACGAAGAAGCGCGTCGGGTCGTTGCCGACGACGAGCTGCTGCACACCGGGCGGCGCCTTGCACCACACCGACCAGCGGTCGATCCCGTGTAGCGAGTGGCGCATCGCGAAGATCTTGCCGCGCACTTTGAAGCTCGGATTGCCGACGCCGCCGGCCTCCTCGGCCTCGGGGAAGGCGAGGCAGATCTCGCGCAGGCGCGCGAGCGCACGCTCGGGCGTCAATCCACTACTCATACCGCACGACGATCTCGTCGAGCGGCTTGCGCACCAGATCCGGTACGACCGCATCCGGCGCCGGGTAGCCGACACGCTCAGGCGTCAATCCACTACTCATAGCGCACGACGATCTCGTCGAGCGGCTTGCGCACGAGATCCGGCACGACCGCATCCGGTGCCGGGTAGCCGACGGGGATCAGGATGAACGGCCGCTCGTTCTCCGGGCGTCCGAGCAGCTCGCCGAGGAATTTCATCGGCGAGGGCGTGTGCGTGAGCGCGACGAGGCCGCTCACCTGGAGCGCCGCCAGGAGGTAGCCGACGGCGATCCCGACCGACTCGCGCACGTAGTAGTGCTTGACCTTCTCGCTACCTGCCCCCGGCCGCCACGCCTGCTCGAAGACGACGATCACGTAGGGCGCGTCGGTGATGTGCGTCTTCACCCAGTCGGTGCCGATCGGCTCGATTGCCTGCTTCCACTCGTCGGTCGCGCGTCGCTCGTAGAAGTCGCGCTCCTCCGCCTCGGCGGCCTCGCGCAGCCGCGCTTTCAGCTCCGGCTCGCTGACCACGGCGAACGTCCACGGCTGCTGGTGCGCCCCCGACGGTGCAGTGCCCGCGACCTCGAGCGCGTTGTCGATCAGCTCGCGCTGGACCGGCTCGGTCGAGAACGCCCGCACCGACCGGCGGGCCTGCATCGTCTCGAGGAACGCCCGCGACCGCGCGAGCGCCTCGCCGGGGTCGAGGCGCTCCCAGGGCAGCGCGACGGGCTCGTACGGCGCGGCTACGGGAACGGGACGGCGCAGCTCACCTTCGCGCGGCGGTGCAGGCGCATCAGGCATAGCCGCGGAGCTTCGAGTAGGCGAGCGCGAGCGACGCGGCGACGATGGCGAGCGTCGCTGCGATGCTGAGTGGGGCCGACCGGCGGGTCTGGAGCAGCAGCCACATCAACGCGACGCCGCCGATCAGGCCGCCGACGTGGCCGCCGACGGAGATGAAGCTCGAGAGCACGAACGTGAAGACGAGGTTCAGGACGATCAGTCCTGCCACCTGGCCGCCGGTCGCGATGTGCCGGCGCCGCTCGAGGACGAACAGGGCGCCGAGGATCCCGAAGATCGCCCCGGATGCCCCCACCGTGACGTTGTTGGGGCTCAGCCAGAGCGCCCCGGCAGAGCCGGCGACGCCGGAGCCGACGTAGAGCAGCGCGAAGCGCCAGCGGCCGATCACGTGCTCGAGCAGCGTGCCGGCGTAGAAGAGCGAGTACATGTTGATCGCGAGGTGGAACGGCCCGTAGTGGAGGAACGCCGCGGTGATCACCCGCCACCACTCGCCGTGGGCGACGCCGACCAGGTGGAGCCCCGGTGGAACGGCTACGTGGGCCGGCACTGTGCCTACGCCGCCCGGTACGTACGCGCCCGAGGCGAAGAGCGCACCGTGGTTGAAGATCCAGTTGCCCGTGCCGCTGACCGAGCCGCCGGCCGCGAGCTCGGCGAGATAGACGGCGACGTTGATCGCGATCAGCGCCATCGTGACGGCGTTCACGCGACGTCCGCCGACGCCGGTGACGGCGCGCTCGGCCGCACGGGTGACCTTCTGGATCCCCTGCGCCTTGCCGGAGTGCTCCGGGCAGCGCAGCCCGACCGGGGCGGGGGTCATGCACTCGTAGCAGATCGGCCGCCCGCATTCCGAGCAGGAAAGCCCGGTCTCGCGGTCGGGGTGGCGGTAGCAGGTCTGCGGTGCGTCCACCGGGCTAGCGTATCGGCGTGCACGTCCATGTGGCCTTCACTCCCGCCGAGGAAGCTGCAGCCCGCGTCGGCATCGTGGTCGACGTCATCCGCGCGACCTCGTCGATTGCGCAGGCGCTCGCGTCCGGTTACGAGCGAGTGCTCTGCTGCGCCGAGATCGACGAGGCGAGGGCGCTGCGCGCCGAGCTCGGCGACCAGGCCGTCGTCGGCGGCGAGCGGAACGCGGTCGTCATCGAGGGGTTCGACGTCGGCGCCTCCCCGCGCGAGTTCGCGGGCGCGCCGCTGGCGAGGACGCTGATCCTGACGACGACCAACGGGACGCGGGCGATCCTCGCCGCGGCCGCGCGCTGCGAGGTGGTGCTGCTCGGGTCGCTCCTCAACCTCTCGTTCCTCGTTCAGGCCGCGCGCCGGGCAGGCGGAGATGTCGCCATCATCTGCTCCGGCTTCAAGGGCGCTTTTGCACTCGACGACGCGTACTGCGCCGGCCGGATCGTGGCCCAGCTCGACGGCGAGCGCAGCGACGCCGCGATCGCCGCGGAGGTC
>JALYLO010000183.1 GCA_030774175.1 Actinomycetota bacterium | reverse complement strand
AACCGCTCGGGATGACCGACACCAGCTTCCACGTCCCCTCAGAGAAGCTCGACCGGCTGCCGCCAGATCACGGCCCCGATTTCGCGCCGATCGACGACGGACTCTGGACGGAGCCGCCGATCTTCCCGTCGGGCGCCGGCGGCCTCGTCTCAACGCTCGGCGACTGGCACCTCTTCGGGCGCATGCTGCTCGCCGGCGGCGGCGGGCTCCTATCGCCTCAATCGGTGCACTTGATGACGACCGACCATCTGACGCAGGAGCAGCGGCACGCGTCGATGTTGTTCCTCGAGGGAGCCGGCTGGGGCTTCGGCGGCGCCGTCGCACCCGACGACCGCTACGGCTGGGTCGGCGGCACCGGCACGACCGCGCACGTCGCGCCGTCGACCGGCACTATCGGCATCCTCCTCACCCAGCTACAGATGACGGGGCCGACACCGACGCAATTCATGCGCGAGTTTTGGCAGTACGCGTTCGGACCCTTCTAAACTCTGTCTGAGTCCTGCCGGCCTTCGGGTGCCGCTCCACATCCTGGCAGTCATCTCCCTATCAACTCCCACAGCTCATCCGAGACCAACGGGCTCGCCAAGGTCGCCATCCTTTCGCACGAGCTTGACGACAGCCACTTCGTCAAGCGACCGCCGGTCCCTGCTTTTCGTTAGGCGCTCTCAGGCTTCGCGCGCGGCAACGTGACGGTTAGGCGGCTCGTTTGACGGCGTAGTCGCCGAGGCCCTCGGCGAGCAGCTCGAAGGCGCGTTTGCCGAGCCTGCGGACGTCGGCGGCGAGTCGATCCGGCTTTTCCCGAGCCCGAGTTGCTTGACGATCTGTAGTCGGGACTCTTCGAGAAGATCCAGCTAATCGTGCAGCCGTTCGAAGCGGCTGAGTTGCGGACGGCCTGGGTCCAAACGGAGCCCGAGCGGCGCGCGAATCTCGCGGCGTCTGTTCGTTCCTACGGCCGAGGCGCGTCTCGCAACCCGCAGGCTCGGCGAGGATCCGGCCTGAGCAGTGGATCAACGCCTGCAAATCGGATGGGCTCATCCATAGGCGCACTTGTCGCTTTGTCAGACAACATCGGGTCGTTCCGTCGCAAGGCGTTCCGGGCGTTCGGTCGCGCTGCTCAGAGTGGGGGAAGAGGCGGATGCCAACCATCGAGACTGCCGTCCCCCGGAAAGATGGCCTCGGAGAGCCCCCGCGTGCACCTCCTGAACGGCGCCCCGCGCACGCTCACCGTCCCGAGCAGCGCGTGCCCGAGCCGCAAGAAACCGCCTCGCAGCCACAGACGGAACGAAGCACGAGCGATCGAAAACCTTAGCAGTGGTGTGGTTCTCGTCTGAGAACCGGTTCAGAATGACGTCATGCAGATCGTCGAGGGTGAGCCGTGATCGTCGACTGCGCGCATTACCGCAACGGGCGCCGGCAGCACGAGGGGCCGATGACGCTCGTCGAGGCCGCTGCGCGCTGCGATGGCGAGGGGTTCGTCTGGGTCGGCATGGTCGAGCCACGTCCCGACGAGCTGGAGGAGGTGCGCGAGCTCTTCGGGTTGCACGAGCTGGCGGTCGAGGACGCGCAGTCGTTCCATCTGCGACCCAAGTTCGAGCAGTATGAGAACGACATCCAGTTCGCGATCCTGCGCACTGCCCGTTATGACGCCGAACGCGAGGAGGTCGAGTTCGGTGAGATCAGCGTCTTCCTCGCCCCGGCTTTCGTGATCACCGTTCGCCTCGGGATCGCCAGCGAGCTGCACGGGGCGCGCCTTCGGCTTGAAAGGCACCCCGAGTTGCTGCAGGCCGGCCCCGTCTCCGTGCTGTGGGCGATCCTCGACAAGGTGGTCGATGACTACGCCCCCGTCGTCGAAGGCCTCGAGCGCGACATCGAGGATGTCGAGTCGACGGTCTTCGCGGGGGCGGTGGCGCCAACGGAACGGATCTACTTCCTGCGGCGCGAGGTGAGCGACTTCTACCGTGCTGTGCACCCGCTCCTCGTGCCCGTCGACGGCCTCGAGCGCGGAGTCTTCGGGCCGATCGACGGCGAGCTCGTTCCGTACCTTCGCGACGTCCATGACCACCTACGCCTCGTCGACGAAGAGGTCGCCGCGCAGCGCGACGTGCTCACGACGGTGCTCGAGGCGAACATGGCGGTGATCTCGACCGAGTTGAGCCGCGTGAGTGCGCGTCAGAACGACAGCATCAAGCAGCTGACGTTGATCGCAACGGTCTTCCTGCCGCTCACGTTCGTGACCGGCTTCTTCGGACAGAACTTCGGCTGGCTCACCGACCGGATCGGCTCGTTCGAAGCTTTCGCCGTCCTCGGGCTCGGCGGATTGCTCGCCGCCGTCGTCGGGCTCGTCGCGGTGCTCCGCCTGAGCGGCCACCTCGCCGCCCGCGACGCGTCGGCCGGGGACGCCGGGCCGTCCACGCCGCGACGACCGCCTGCGGTTTGACGCTTGCCATCGCCTCTCCTCTCGAGTCCGCTTTGTCATACGGCAGTCCGCATGCTCAGGTGCCGTCTCGCGGATCGGCGAGTCTTCGGTTTGCGTACGCCAGATCGCGGAAGCTCGCGGCGCAGCCTTCCCCCGTCGGAGACTGCGCCACGAAGCCGACGGCGATGTCGCGGACCGGCAGGGCGAAGAAGCGCACGAGCTCCCACCGTTCGCCGTCCCGTGACGCGTGAAAGGCAAACACGCCGTTGGCTCTGGCGAGACGCAGCCACACCTCGCCGCCTTCGACGGTCTGCGAATTGCAGTCGTCGGAGACACCGCGCGTGACCACCGAGACGATCATCGGCTGACCCTGCGGGGAGAGCTCGAGGCAGTGCTTTGCCCACGTCTTGTCGTCCCCATGGACGAACAGCACACCGGCGTCGAACGTCGATGCCGCGTCGATCCGGACGCGGGCGAGCAACGTGAAGTCCTCATCCGGCGGACGCCCGACGAGGGCCGGGGCGTTCAGCACGGGCACCCCACCGGCGGGATCGGCGAACCAATCGGTCTTCGGTCCTGCGCCGATTCTCAGCGCGCCGCCGTCGAGGCTCCAGTCCACCGGCGGGCGAAGCCACGAGAACCCCATCGGCAGCGACGGGATGACGATTCCTTCGATTGCCGTCAAGTGCTCACCGGTGGGCGGTAGATGAGGTTCGTCACGCCGTCGCCAACGGTCTTCGAGTCTGTTAGCGCCAACAGCACCGCCGTCGGGGCCGGCTCACCTTGTTGACGCTGTTCAAGGCCAGCAGTTCCACGGCAGCACCGCCGCACCGCAGGCGGCGCCGGGCCGGCACGTTCACCGCGATCGACGCGTCGACCGACCGAATCGCGTGGCAGAAGCACTTCTTCGACGAGTCGGTACTCCCAGCCGTACTCCCGATCCCGCGTTTTGTGGAACGGATCGCAGCGCCTCGTCCTCGCTGCGATTCGGGCTTGTCACGAGGTTGCAGTTCGCTGTGCATGCGAGCGCTCGGTGAGTCGAGCGTGGACGAACTGCACGGCCATCGCTCCTTCGCCGACGGCGGTCGCACAGCGCTTGGTCGAGCCTGAACGGACGTCGCCCGCGGCGAAGACACCCGGCAGACTCGTTTCGAGGAGGGTGTCGACGCCTGCGGCGGCGCCTGTGAGGATGAAGCCGTTGTCGTCTCGTGCAACCACGTCGCCGAGCCAGTCGGTGCACGGCAGCGCTCCGAGGAAGAGGAACAGGAACGAGAACGTCAGCCGTTCGCCGCTTTTGAGCGTGACTGCCTCGAGCTGGCCGTTGTCGCCGTGCAGGGCGGCGACTTCGCTGCGATCACGGACCGCGACGCCGTAGCGCTCGAGCTCACGCACGAGGTAGTCGGACATCGTCTCGCGGAGGTCGGCGCGGCGATGAAGCAACGTCACCAGCGCACCGCCACGAGCGAGCCAGACGGCAGCCTGGCCGGCCGAGTTGCCTCCTCCGATCACGCCGACGCGCGACGCGCCGCAGAGTTGCGCCTCAGGGGGGCCGGCGGCGTAGAACACACTCAAACCCTCGTAGCTCGAGAGTCCGTCGACGGGCAGGCGCCGGTACTGCGCGCCGGTCGCAAGGAGCACGGTGTGCGCTGCGATCTCGTGATCCTCTTCCAGCCGCACCACGTAGCTCCCGTCGCCGGCTTCGAGTGACACGGCTCGGTAGGGCGTCGCGGTGCGTGCGTGAAACTTGCGCGCTTGCGTGACCGCGCGGCTGGTCAGCTCCGAACCGGTGATTCCCGCTGGGAACCCGAGGTAGTTCTCGATCCGCCGGGACGAACCCGCCTGCCCACCGAGTGCCGTGCTCTCGACGACAAGTGTCTCGAGCCCCTCGGAGGCGCTGTAGACGGCGGCCGCTAGGCCGGCGGGGCCGCCGCCGACCACGACCAAATCGACCTCCTCCCGGGGCGCGAGCTCGCGGCCGATCCCCAGCGCGCGCAAGACCTGCCCGGTTGAGGGGCCGCGCAACTCCGCACCACCTGGCAATCGCACCAGCGGCAGATCGGTGGAGTCCAGCCCCGCGACGAGCGCGGCCGCAGCCTCGTCGTCCGTCCGCTCAGAGTCCCTCCAGGTGAAGGGCAAGCGATTGCTCCGCGCGAACTCGACTATCCGCACCGTGGCCTCGGATGAACGCGGGCCGACGACCTCCAGACCGACGCCCTGAACCTGCTGCAGCGCCTCACGTCGGGCGATGAAGGTCGACAGCAACAGGTCGCTCAGGGGCCCGTCCTCGAACAGCAGCGGTCGCAGCGCGTCGCGATCGACCGCCAGGTAGCGCAACGGCTTCGTCACGACCGCCGTCAAGAAGACGGTCTGCCCGGAAAGGAGGTTCATCTCGCCCAAGAAGCCCGACGTGCCATGGCGGACGATCTCGTTGCCGGCCGCATCGAGAATCGCCACCTCGCCCTCGATGATCGCGATGAAGGGGTAGCGCCGGTCGCCAACACGGAACAGCACGTCACCGACGCCTGCAGTGCGCTCCTCGCCAAGCTGGGCAATCGTCGCCAGCTGCGACGCGGACAACATCGGACTGGCGGGAGCCGGCGGCACTACGTGAGCGTACCGGCGCGGGTTCCAGCCCCCGGGAGCTCATCGAGGCTTCCCGGTTCGGACGGGACGAGCATCACCTGACGGCTCGCCCTCCTGAGGCTCGGAGTTTGTTTCGGCGGCGGCGGCCGGTCTATGATCGCCGCGACGTCGGGGCCGAGAGCGAGGAGAGGTTATGAGCCGGGTTGGGAAGTTCGCAACTGTTTGCTGCCTGGTCGCGCTGGTTGTGGTGGCCGCGGGACAGGGCGGCACGACTGCGTCGCACCGCGGCGGAACGCTGAAGCTGCTTGCCAAGGCGGCGGGAGGCACGCTCGATCCGCAGGTCAACTACACGCTCGAGTACTGGCAGCTCTTTCAGGCGACCTACGACGGCCTCCTAGCCTTCAAGAAGGCGGGCGGCAACGAAGCCTTCACGGTCGTGCCCGACCTCGCCCAGAGCATTCCGACGCCATCCAACGGCGGCAAGACCTGGGTCTTCAAGCTGCGCAAGGGAATCAAGTTTTCAAACGGCGCCCCGGTGACAGTCAACGACGTCGTCGCGTCCTTCAGACGCATCTTCAAGGTGAAGAGCCCGACCTCGGGGACGTTCTTCGCGGGCATCGTGGGCGCGAAGGCGTGTCTCAAGACGCCGGCCACCTGCACTCTCAACGGCGGCGTGATCGGGAATGCGAAGGCGAATACCGTCACCATCAACCTCGTTGCCCCGGACTCGGAGTTCAAGTACCGCCTTTCCGTTCCGCACGCGACCATCGTCCCGGCGAGCTCGCCTTCCCGCGACGCGGGCACGAAGCCGCTCCCCGGCACCGGCGCCTACTACTTCTCGTCGTACGACCCGAACAAGCAGCTCGTGCTCAAGCGCAACCCGTACTTCAAGCAGTGGTCTCAAGCCGCGCAGCCCGACGGCTACCCGGATCAGATCATCGAGTCGTACGGCCTGACCGTCGAGGCGCAGGTCACGGCAGTCGAGAACGGCCAGGGTGACTGGACATACGAGAATGTGCCGGCCGACCGTCTCGGCGAGATCGGCACGAAGTACGCGAGCCAGGTGCACGTCGAGCCGCTGACTGCGTTCTGGTACCTGCCGATGAATGTCAACCTGCCACCGTTCAACAATCTGAAGGCGCGGCAGGCCGTCAACTTCGCGCTCGACCGCAACGCCGCCGTCAAGATCTTCGGCGGCTCGAAGCTCGCAACGCCGTCGTGTCAGGTCCTCCCGCCCGGTTTTCCCGGACACCAGGACTACTGCCCGTACACGAAGAATCCCGGAAAGACGTGGTCGGCGCCGGACCTCGCGAAGGCGAAGCAGCTCGTCAAGGAGTCGGGCACGGCCGGCCAGAAGGTCACCGTCTACTCCTCGGACGACGAGGTGAACAAGGCGATGGGCGTCTATGTCCAGAGCGTGCTCAACGAGCTCGGCTACAAGGCGTCGGTCAAGCCGATCTCGGTCAACATCTTCTTCACCTACGTGCAGAACACGAAGAACAAGGTGCAGATCAACGTGCAGCAGTGGTATCAGGACTACCCGGCTGCATCGGACTTCCTCTACATCCTCTTCGGCTGCGAATCGTTCCACCCCGGCAGCGACTCGAGCATCAACTTCTCGGGCTTCTGCAACAAGCCGATCAACGCACAGATGCACAAGGCGCTCAGCCTCGGTGTGACCAACGAGGGGGCCGCAAACGTCCTCTGGGCGAAGATCGACAAGCAGGTCACAGACCAGGCGCCGATGGCGACGCTGTTCTCACCCAAGCACCTCGACTTCGTCTCGAAGCGCGTCGGCAATTTCACGTTCAGCAAGCAGTTCTACTGGCTCGTCGACCAGTCATGGGTGCAGTAGGTGTGCGTGCGGGGGCGGGGCTGAGGCTCCGCCCCCGCTGAGCACGCCGGCGTGAGCGGCATACCCGCGGACGGGGTTCTCGTCTCCGAGCGAGAGCACGTCCCCGTCGGCGCGAGCCCATGGGCGCTCGCCCGGCGACGACTTCTCCGCAACCGAATCGCGATGGTGATGATCGGCGTGCTCGTCGTCATTGTCCTCGCCTGCCTTGCCGCGCCGTTGTACGCGCACGACATCGCGCACACCGATCCGTTCCGGTCGAATCTCGAAGGAACGACGATCGTGAACGGGAAGCGTGTGCCGGTCGTGCCGCCGTCAACGACGGGACTGGGTCTCGGCTCCATCCCGATCGGGCCCACCTGGGACCCCGCGCACTATCTGCTCGGAGCCGACGACCAGGGCCGCGATGTCGCCGCTCGGCTGCTCTACGGCGGGCGCAACTCGCTGCTGATTGGCACTGCGGCGGCGCTAATCACTTGCTTCATCGCGACCATGATCGGCATCCTCGCGGGTTTCTTCGGCGGCGTGCTCGACGGCGTGCTCTCCCGTTTCCTGGACGTCGTCTGGGCCTTCCCGGTCTACCTGCTCGCGATCAGCCTCTCGACCGTCCTGCTGACGCGCAGCTTCGCAATCGGGCCGTTGAAGCTCCAGTCCGGCAGCCTCCTTTTGCCGATCCTGATCATCGGCGTCGTCTACATCCCGTACGTCGCCCGCCCGATTCGCGGGGAGGTGCTGTCCCTGCGCCGGCGTGAGTTCGTCGAGGCCGCGGAAGGGCTCGGCGCGTCGACCTGGCGGGTGCTCTGGAGCGACATCCTCCGCAACGTCATCACGACGGCGATCGTGTTCTTCCCGCTCATGCTCGCGATCGACATGCTTACCGAGGCGGCGCTCTCGTTCCTGTCGATCGGCGTCCAGCCTCCGGACGCGAGTTGGGGCACGATCATCCTCGACGGCCAAGGGCTCCTGTACACGCGCCCTGCTGTCGCCCTCGCGCCCGGAATCGCGATCGCAGTTACCGTGCTGGCGCTGAACGTGCTCGGCGACGGCGTGCGCGACGCCATCGATCCGCGCGCAAAGCTGCGGAGGCTTGACTGATGCTGCGCTTCGCCGCCCGGCGTCTAGTGTCGATGGTCTT
This sequence comes from Actinomycetota bacterium, assembly GCA_030774175.1. The sequence goes on along the minus strand of JALYLO010000183.1, from coordinate 3,847 downwards.
CGTGCTCTTCTCGATCAGCGTCCTGACGTTCCTCATCTTCTTTGCGACGCCCGGCGTCGATCCGGCGGCCCGCATCGCCGGACGAAACGCCGACCAGCAGACGCTGCGCGCGGTTCGTAAGGACTTCGGGCTCGACAAGCCTCTGCCCGTCCAGTACGCGCTCATGATGAAGAAGCTCTTCATCACGCGCGATCTGACGTCCTTCGTGAACCGCGGTGCCAAGGTTGTCCCGCAGGTGACGCAAGCGGCGCCCGTCACGCTCTCGCTCGTCTTTGGGGCGGCGGTGATCTGGGTGGTGATGAGCATCTCGATGGGCCTGCTCGCCGCGGTCTTCCGAGGCTCGCCGATCGACGCCGCGGTGATGATCGTCGGTCTGATCGGGATCTCGATGCCGGTGTTTTGGCTTGGCGAGGTGGTCAACCTTCTGACGCAGAGCCGCCTTCACCACACGATCTTCTTCTCGTGGGTGCCGCCACTCGGCTACGTGCCTTTCACCCAGTCGCCGTGGGGCTGGTTCAAGGCGCTGCTGCTCCCGTGGCTGACCCTGTCGGTGCTCTTCATCGGCATCTACGCGCGTGTGCTGCGCTCTGCGCTCGTCGAGGCGCAGGAGGAGGACTACGTCCGCACTGCGCGCGCCAAGGGAATCACGGAGCGTCGGGTGATGCTCCGTCACGCGCTCCGAACCTCGCTGATCGCATTCGTCAGCCTCTTTGGCCTCGACTTCGGGGCGCTCGTCGGGGGCGGCGCGTTGCTGACCGAGGTCGTGTTCGGGCTGCACGGGATCGGCAAGCTGACCTTCGATTCGCTGCAGAATCTGGACCTGCCTGTGATCCTGGCAACCGTCATCTACGCCGCGTTCTTCGTCGTCCTCGCAAATGCAGTCGTCGACCTCGTCTATGCGTGGCTCGACCCTCGGGTGCGCCGTGCCTGAGCCCGCGGCTCCGCCACTGCTCGAGGTGCGCGGGCTCGACGTCTCGTTCCGCACGGAAGCCGGCGTTGTGCACGCGGTTGACGGGCTGTCGCTCTCACTGGCGCTCGGCGAGGTGGTCGGTATCGTCGGCGAGTCCGGTTCGGGCAAGACCGTTTCGATGATGGCCGTGATGCGCCTGATCCGCGACCCGAACGCGGTCATCAAGGGTGAGGTCTTCTACCGGGGGCGCGACCTGCTGAAACTCTCCCAACGCGAGATGCGGGAGGTTCGAGGCGGTGAGATCTCCATGATCTTCCAGGACCCGATGACCGCTCTCACGCCGGTTTACACCGTCGGCTGGCAGATCGCGGAGCAGCTCCGCGCCCACGAGGACCTCACACGGCGGCGGGCCCGCACGCGGACCGTCGAATTGCTCGCGGAGGTTGGCATCTCGAATCCGGAGCGGCGAATCGACGACTATCCGCACGAGTTCTCGGGTGGCATGCGGCAGCGCGTGATGATTGCAATGGCGCTGAGCTGCAATCCCTCGCTGCTGATTGCCGACGAGCCAACGACCGCCCTCGACGTAACTATTCAGGCGCAGATCCTGGAGCTGATCAAGCGCCTCCAGCGCGACTACGGGTCCTCGATCCTCTTGATCACGCACGACATGGGCGTCATCTCCGAGATCGCCGAGCGCGTCGTCGTCATGTACGCAGGCAGTGTTGTCGAGCAAGGCCCGAAGGCGGCGATCTTCCGCGACCCGCAGCATCCGTACACCTGGGGCCTGCTGGGCTCGATTCCGCGGGTCGGCAGACGGGTGCGGCGGCTCGCGGCAATCCCTGGGCTGCCGCCGTCACTCCTTGCACCGCCGGAGGGCTGCCGCTTCGCACCGCGCTGCGTACATCGCTTCGAACGCTGCTCGGTCCGGCCGGAGCTCGCCGAGCGGGTCGCGCCCGGTCGTGCCGATGCCTGCCATCTCGAGCCGGCCACGCGCGCGGCGCTGCGCAGAGGCTCGGCGGCGTGAGCGAGGTCCTGCTCGAGGGCGTCGACCTGACCAAGCACTTTCCGGTGCGCTCCGGTGCGCTCCGGCGCAGCGCGAAGGAGGTCGTGCACGCGGTCGACGGTGTCTCGCTCGAGGTGCATCGCGGCGAGACACTCGGGATCGTCGGCGAGTCGGGGTGTGGCAAGTCGACGCTCGGCAGGATGCTCGTCCGGCTGCACCGGCCGACGAGCGGCACGGTCAGGTTTCGCGGCGTCGACATCACGTCCCTTTCGAAGCGCCAACTCCGCCCCGTCCGACGCGAGCTGCAGATGATCTTCCAGGATCCGTACGCGTCGCTTAATCCGCGCAAGCGGGTCGGCCAGATCCTCGAGGACCCGTTCCGGATCCACCGGACCGGGAGCTCGCGGGAGATCCGCGAGAACGTGCAGCGTTTGCTCGAAGTGGTCGGGTTGTCGCCCGATCACGTCAACCGCTACCCGCACGAGTTCTCCGGGGGGCAGCGCCAGCGCATCGGCGTCGCTCGCGCACTCGCGCTGAATCCACAGCTGATCGTCGCCGACGAGCCGGTCTCTGCACTCGACGTGTCGATCCAGGCGCAGGTCATCAATCTCCTCGACGACCTCCAGGACGACTTCCACCTGACCTATGTCTTCATCGCCCACGACCTCGGCATCGTCCACCACGTCTCTGACCGAATCGCCGTGATGTACCTGGGCGTCATCGTGGAGCTGGGAGGCTCCGACGACCTCTTCACCCATCCGATCCATCCCTACACCGAGGCGCTCCTGTCGGCGATCCCGGCGATCGAGGCCAACGAGGACGAACAGGAAGCTCCGCGGGAGCGGATCGTCCTGGAGGGCGAGGTGCCGAGCCCGATTGATCCACCGGCCGGCTGCCGCTTTCACCCGCGCTGCGCCTACGCGACCGAGATCTGCCGCGTCGAGCAGCCGCAGCTGGAATTGCACCGCAACGGCCGCTTCGCGGCCTGCCACCACCCATTGAAGAACGGAGCGTGAGATGGCCGACGGACGGATGAGCTGGAACGGTCACGAGACGTGGTACGAGGTTTTCGGCAAGCTCGACTCGGGTCCCACGCCGGTGATCGTCTGTCATGGCGGTCCAGGCTTTCCGCACGACTACACCGAGCCGATCGCGGGGCTCGTACGGTTCGGGCGTGGGACCGTCCTCTACGACCAGCTCGGCTGCGGCAAGAGCGAGCACCTGCCGGAGGCGCCGCCGGACTTCTGGTCGCCTCAACTCTTCAAAGACGAGCTCGTCGAGCTCACCCAGCACCTTGCTGTGTCGGATCGCTATGCGATTGTGGGGCAGTCGTGGGGCGGGATGCTCGCGCTCGAGCACGCGCTCGACGCACCGACGGGTCTGCGCGGGATAGTCGTCGCCGACTCGCCCGCGAGCATCCCGCTGTGGGTGGCCGAGGCAAACCGACTCCGGGAGGACCTTCCACCCGAGGTGCAGGAGACCCTGACACGGCACGAAGAGGCGGGGACGACCGACGACCCGGCCTACGAGCAGGCGGTGCGCGTCTACTACGACCGGCACCTCTGTCGGGTGCCGTGGCCGGACTGCGTCGAGCGCAGCTTCGCGCAGATCGACGAGGACCCGACCGTCTACCACACGATGAACGGCCCGAGCGAGTTCCACTGCATCGGCTCGTTGAAGACCTGGGACATCACCGACCGCCTACACGAGATCGCCACGCCGACGCTGCTCATCTCGGGACGCTACGACGAAGCGACGCCGCACATCGTCGAGCAGATTCACCAGCGCATTGCGGGCGCGCAGTGGGAGCTCTTCGAGGAGTCGAGCCACATGCCGCACGTCGAGGAGCCAGAGGCGTTTCTCGCGCGCGTCGAGGCGTTCTTGCGGACGGTCGACTGAATCGGCAGACAACCGCCGGCTCGGAGGCGACT
>JALYLO010000182.1 GCA_030774175.1 Actinomycetota bacterium | reverse complement strand
ACGCGAGCTGGACGGCGTCGTAGCCGTCCTCCGCCGCGAACTTCACCTGCACGACCGGGCACGGCCCGGCCTCGATCACCGTGACAGGGGTGACCGCACCGGTCTCCGGATCGAAGACCTGCGTCATACCCAATTTGCGACCGAGAATGCCCTTGGCCATCAGACCGACGCCTCCGCGGTCGCAAATTGGCTAAGGGAAATGCGCAGCATTTCCCTCATAGCTTGATCTCGATGTCGACGCCCGCCGGGAGATCGAGCCGCATCAGCTGGTCGATCGTCTTCGGCGTCGGGCTGAGGATGTCGATGAGCCGCTTGTGGGTGCGGATCTCGAAATGCTCGCGTGAGTCCTTGTCCTTGAACGGGCTGCGGATCACGCAGTAGACGTTCTTCTCCGTCGGCAGAGGGACCGGCCCAGTGATCGTCGCACCGCTGCGCTGCGCGGTGTCGACGATCTGCTGGGCCGACCGGTCCAGCTGCTGGTGGTCGTAGCCCTTCAGGCGGATCCGGATCTTTCCCTGTGCCATGACGGTTTGCTCTCGCTCTCTACTCGACGAACTGCGTTACTTGACAATCTCTGTGACGACGCCCGCGCCGACGGTGCGGCCGCCCTCGCGGATCGCGAAGCGGAGGCCCTGATCCATGGCGATCGGCTGGATCAGCGTGATCTCCATGTTCGTGTTGTCGCCCGGCATGACCATCTCCTGGCCCTCCGGCAGGTTCACCGCGCCGGTCACGTCCGTGGTGCGGAAGTAGAACTGCGGGCGGTAGTTGTTGAAGAACGGTGTGTGACGGCCGCCTTCGTCCTTCGACAGCACGTAGACCTCGGCCTTGAAGTGCGTGTGCGGCGTGATCGAGCCCGGCTTCGCGAGCACTTGGCCGCGCTCGACCTCTTCGCGCTTGATGCCGCGGAGCAGCGCTCCCGCGTTGTCGCCTGCGTGCGCGAAGTCGAGTGACTTCTGGAACATTTCGAGGCCCGTGACGACCGTCTTCGCCACCTTCTCGTGGATGCCGACGATCTCGATCTCATTGCCGACCACGATCTTGCCCTGCTCGACGCGGCCGGTGACGACCGTGCCGCGACCGGTGATCGTGAAGACGTCCTCGATCGGCATGAGGAAGGGCTTGTCGGCGTCGCGGATCGGCTCCGGAATGTAGGAGTCGACGGCCTCCATCAGCTCGAGGATCTTCGGTGTCCAGTCCACGTCGCCCTCGAGCGCCTTCAGCGCCGAGACGCGGATGACCGGGATGTCGTCGCCGGGGAACTCGTACTTCGAGAGCAGCTCGCGGACTTCGAGCTCGACGAGCTCGAGCAGCTCCTCGTCGTCGACCATGTCCGCCTTGTTGAGCGCGACGACGATGTACGGCACCTCGACCTGGCGCGCCAGGAGGATGTGCTCGCGCGTCTGCGGCATCGGGCCGTCGGCGGCGGAGACGACGAGGATCGCGCCGTCCATCTGCGCGGCGCCCGTGATCATGTTCTTGATGTAGTCGGCGTGGCCCGGGCAGTCGACGTGCGCGTAGTGGCGGTTGGCCGTCTCGTACTCGACGTGCGCGGTGTTGATCGTGATGCCGCGCTGGCGCTCCTCGGGAGCGTTGTCGATCGACGCGAAGTCGCGCACCTGCGTGTTTCCATTGCCGGCCTCCGCGAGCACCTTCGTGATCGCAGCGGTGAGCGTCGTCTTCCCGTGGTCGATGTGCCCGATGGTGCCGACGTTGAGGTGCGGCTTCGTGCGCTCGAACTTCTGCTTACCCATTGATTTTTTCTCCTTCGTCGAAAAAATCTAGAAACTGCGCGAACTACTTCGCCGCGCCTTCGCTAGCCACGATTTCGGAAGAAATCGTGGCAGGTACCTCTTCGTATCGTTCGAATTGCATGGTGAAGTCGGCGCGGCCCTGGGTCATCGACCGCAGGTCGGTCGCGTAGCCGAACATCTCCGACAGGGGAACGATCGCCTTGATCACCTGGGCGTTCCCGAGCGGCTGCATGTTCTCGATGCGGCCGCGGCGACTGTTCAGATTGCCCATCACGTCACCGAGGTAGTCCTCCGGCGTGGTGACCTCGACGGCCATCACGGGCTCGAGCAGCTTCGGCTTCGCGCGCTTCATTGCCTCCTTGAAGGCGATCGAGCCCGCGATCTTGAATGCGCGCTCGCTCGAGTCGACGTCGTGGTAGGAGCCGTCGATCAGCTCGACCTTCACGTCGACCACGGGGTAGCCGGCGAGAATGCCCGAGCCCATGGCCTCGCGGATGCCCTCGTCGATCGGCTTGATGTACTCCTTGGGGATCTTGCCGCCGACGATCTTGTCGACGAACTCGTAGCCCTTGCCGGGCTCCTGCGGGAGCAGGTTGATGACGGCGTCGCCGTACTGGCCGCTACCGCCCGTCTGCCGCACGAACTTGCCTTGGATCTTCTCGGCCGGTCGCGAAATGGTTTCTCGGTACGCCACCTGCGGGCGGCCGACGTTCGCGTCGACGTTGAACTCGCGCTTCAGCCGATCGATGATGATCTCGAGGTGTAGCTCGCCCATGCCGGCGATCAGCGTCTGGCCCGTCTCCTCGTCCGAGGTGACGCGGAAGGTCGGATCCTCCTCGGCGAGCCGGGCGAGCCCGTTGCCGAGCTTGTCCTGGTCGGCCTTCGACTTCGGCTCGACCGCGACCGCGATCACCGGCTCCGGGAAGGTCATCGACTCGAGCACGATCGGCGCAGTCCCGATCGCGAGCGTGTCGCCCGTCGTCGTCGACTTCAGCCCGACGCCGGCGGCGATGTCGCCCGCGCCGATCTCGTCGCGCTCCTCGCGGTGGTTCGCGTGCATCTGGAGGATGCGGCTGATCCGCTCCGTCTTGCCGGTCGTCGTGTTCAGCACCCGGTCGCCCGCCTTGATCTTCCCCGAGTAGACGCGGAAGTAGGTGAGCTTGCCGACGAAGGGGTCGGACATCACCTTGAAGGCAAGGGCCGAGAATGGCTCCTCGACGGAGGGCTGGCGCGTGATCTCGGCGCCGGACTTCGGGTCGAGGCCCTGCATCGGCGGCACGTCGAGCGGGCTCGGCAGGTAGTCGATGACGGCGTCGAGGAGCGGCTGCACACCCTTGTTCTTGAAGGCGGAGCCGAGGATCACGGGCGTGAGCGCGTCTGCGATCGTCGCGGTGCGGAGCGCACGCTTGATCATCTCCGGCGTCACGAGCGACTCGTCGGTCAGATAGGTCTCGGTCAGCTCGTTGTCGTGTTCGGCGATCGCGTCGATCAGCTGATGGTGGTATTCGTGGGCCTGCTCGGCGAGCTCAGCGGGAATGTCTGTGACGTCGAAGTCCTCGCCGAGGTCGTCCTTGTAGACGATTGCCTTCATCTCGACCAGGTCGACGACGCCGACGTGCTTGTCCTCCGTCCCGATCGGCAGCTGGATCGGGACCGGGACGGCCGCCAGGCGGTCGATCATCGACTGGACAGATTTGAAGAAGTCGGCGCCGGTGCGGTCCATCTTGTTGATGAACGCGATCCGCGGGACCTTGTACTTGTCCGCCTGGCGCCAGACGGTCTCGGACTGCGGCTGGACGCCGGCAACGGCGTCGAAGACGGCCACGGCGCCGTCGAGGACGCGGAGGCTCCGCTCGACCTCCACCGTAAAGTCCACGTGCCCGGGCGTATCGATAATGTTGATCCGGTGGTTGCGCCACGACGCGGTCGTCGCGGCCGACGTGATCGTGATGCCGCGCTCCTGCTCCTGCGCCATCCAGTCCATCGTCGCGGC
>JALYLO010000181.1 GCA_030774175.1 Actinomycetota bacterium | reverse complement strand
ACCCGGAGGTCCTCGAGCACTACCAGGAGCGCTTCCAGTACCTGATGATCGACGAGTACCAGGACACGAACCGCGCGCAGTACGAGCTCGCGAACCTGCTGGCCGCCAAGTACCGGAACATCTGCGTTGTGGGGGACGCGGACCAGGGCGTGTACTCGTGGCGCGGCGCGACCATCGCGAACCTGCTCGACTTCGAGCGGGACTACCCCGACGCGGCCGTGTTCTTGATGGAGCAGAACTACCGCTCGACGCAGAACATCCTCGCGGTGGCCAACTCGCTCATCGAGCACAACGTCCAGCGCAAGCCGAAGTCACTGTGGACCGAGACGGCGGCGGGCGAGCTCGCCGTCCGCTATCGGGCGGACAACGAGCACGAGGAAGCGCTCTTCGTCGCCGAGGAGACCCACCGGCTCGTCGATGAGGAGAGCCACCGGTATTCGGACATCGCGGTCTTCTATCGCACGAACGCCCAGAGCCGGGTGCTCGAGGACGTCTTCATGCGCGCGGGCCTGCCGTACAAAGTGGTCGGGGGCGTCCGTTTCTACCAGCGAAGGGAGATCAAGGACGTCCTGGCGTACCTACGGCTGCTGGTGAACCCGCAAGACGTCATCAGCGCGCGTCGCGTGATCAACACGCCGAAGCGCGGGATCGGCGACGCGACGGTTGCCGCGCTCGAGGGCTTCGCGCAGTCCGAGGAGATCGCGTTCCTCGAGGCGGCGCGCCGGGCCGAGCAGATCGACCTGCTGGCCGCCCGCGCGAAGGGAGCGGTGTTCGGCTTCGTGCAGGTGATGGACCGGCTCCAGGAGGCGTTCGACTCGGGGGCGTCACCCTCGCGCATGGTCGACGCGGCGGCGACCGAGTCCGGCTACCTGCTCGAGCTCGAGACCGAGCGCACGGTCGAGGCCGAGGGCAGGATCGAGAACATCCGTGAGCTCCAGGGGGTGGCCGCCGAGTTCGAAGCTCGCGATCCTGAGGGTCAGCTCACGGACTTCCTCGAGTCGGTCTCGCTCGTGTCCGAGCAGGACGAGTACGAGGAGGAGTCCGGCAACGTCACGCTCATGACGCTGCACAACGCGAAGGGTCTCGAGTTCCCCGTGGTGTTCATCATCGGCATGGAGGACGGCGTCTTCCCGCACTACCGCTCGATGGGCGACTCGGCGGAGCTCGAGGAGGAACGGCGGCTCGCGTACGTGGGGATCACCCGCGCGCGCGAGCGCCTGTACCTGTGCAACGCGTGGAGCCGGACGCTGTTCGGGACCACGTCGTACAACCCGCCCTCGCGGTTCCTCGGCGAGATCCCCACCGACCTCCTGCGTGAGCTCGAGGGCGAGTCCGAGGACGGCGGCCGGGTGATCGGCGGCGGGGGAGGCTCCTGGATCCGGGAAGCCGTGACCACCGGCGGGCGTGTGCCGGTCGACGTGTCTGCGGGGGACACCGTGCTGCACGACAAGTGGGGCGAGGGCGTGGTCGTCGCCGTGAGCGGAACCGGCACGGACGCCGAGGCGACCGTCATCTTCGAGGACGCCGGGCAGAAACGCTTGCTGCTCGCTTACGCCCCGCTCAAGAAGGTCGGCTGAGCGAGCCGCGTGAGTTGAATCAGCTCGCTGGCTGGCGGACGATGAAGTCGGCCATCCCTGGCACGGTGAACGCGATGACGCCATGCTCTGGTGCGTACGCCAGGCCTTTATAGATGAGGTTCGCTCGCGTAGGCCCTACCGCTGTGAGCTTCTTGTCCAGCCGTCTCGCAACTTCACCGGACTGGCTTGGCAGGTCACCATCCGCTGCCATTGCCCGCATGTAGTCGCGCTCCGAGGGAGTCGCCCTTTCCCAACGACTCCGGAAGAAGCCTTGGTCGAGACTCAACGTTCCCGCCTGGATTCCCGCCCGTGCATCTTCGAGGGTGATGTCCGGTCCCGGAGCGAAGTTCCACGCCGCCTTGCCGAACTCCTGGAGGAAATACGGATAGCCCGCCGAGCGCAGGACGATCTCGCCTGCCGCTCGGTTCTCCCATGTCACGCCAAC
>JALYLO010000180.1 GCA_030774175.1 Actinomycetota bacterium | reverse complement strand
GTGCCGATTCCCGAGGTCTGGGCCACGCGGCTCACCCTCGGCCTCGTCAAGTCGAAGCTCGACGAGCACGGCCTCCTGCGCGCTGCGGAGCTGCGCGAGGTGCACCCGGACGACCCGCCTCGTGAGCTGGGCCCGTTCCGGATCTCGTTTGTCCGGATGGCGCACTCGATTCCCGACGCCGCCGCGATTGTCCTCGAGACGCCCGCGGGGCGGATCGTGCACACGGGCGACTACAAGCTCGACCACACTCCGGTGGACGGGCTCAAGACCGACGTCGGCAAGCTTGCCGAGCTCGGGAACCAGGGGGTCGACCTTCTCCTGGGCGACTCGACAAACGCCGAGCGCCCCGGGTTCACGCAGTCGGAGCGGATCGTCGGCGAGGCCTTCCGGCAGATCTTTCCGCTTCGGGAGGGACGGATCCTCGTCGCCTCGTTCGCGTCAAACGTGCACCGCATGCAGCAGGCCGTCGACGTCGCCGTCGACCTCGGCCGCAAGGTCTGCATCGTCGGACGCTCGATGCGCAAGAACACGAACATCGCGCGCAACCTCGGCTACATGGAGGTGCCGGAGGGCGTGCTCGTGCGTCCGCCGGAGCTGGAGGAGATCCCGCCGCACGAACAGCTCATCCTCTGCACCGGCAGCCAGGGGGAACCGCTCTCCGCGCTGACGCGCATCGCCTACAACGACCATCCGGCAATTCACGTGGAACGCGGCGACACGGTGATCATCTCGGCGAAACCCGTGCCCGGGAACGAGCTCCGCGTGCACGACACGATCAACCAGCTGGCGAAGACCGGCGCCGAAGTGCTGCACCAGGAGATCGCGCCCGTCCACGTCTCGGGCCACGCCTGCGCGGAAGAGCTGCGCACGCTCTTGGCACTTGTGCGACCCAAAGCAGTGATGCCCATTCACGGAGAGTTCCGCATGCTGGCTGCACATGGTCAGCTCGCACGCGAGGCGGGAGTGCCCGCAGCGAACATCATCCTGGCCGAGAACGGTACGGTCGTCGAGCTCTCTCGCGACGGCGTGCGGATCGTCGACGAGATCAAGACCGGCGTGACGTTCGTCGACGGTCTGGGAGTGGGGGACGTGCACGACGTCGCATTGCGGGACCGCCGCCGTCTCTCCGAGGACGGCGTCCTGATCGTCGTGGCCACGGTCGCGGGCTCGGAGGACGGCGCCGCAGGCCCCACCGAGCTGATCGCGCGCGGCTTCGGCGACGACTCAGGCGAGTTGCTCGACGAGCTGCGCGAGGAGGCGGATCGAGTTCTGGGGGACCTCTTGCGCAACGACATCGTCGAGATCAAGCTCCTACAGGAGCATCTGCACGATGAGCTCGGACAAATGGTCTATGACAGAACCCACCGCAGGCCGATGATCCTTCCGGTAGTAGTGGAAGTCTGATGTCCACGACCAGAGCCAGAGAGCCCGGCTGGGCGGACGTGCTGGAGGACCACGCGGCGGAGTGGGCCACGGCCCGGCGCCTCGTCGGTCAGCTCGGCGCGTGCGAAGCCGCAGCGCTCGCGTTCTGCCGCCTGCTCGAACGCTGGGCGCGCGGCGATGCCTATCCGTCGACGGCCGGCGCGCGTGACGCAGCGTTGCGACACGCGGCGGATCGCGCCGAGACCGCGCTCGCGGGGCTCGAGCATCCACTCGACCGCTACCTCCTGGAGCTCGAGTCCGACCGCGCAGAAGGCCGCTCCTGGTACGGCGGACCGGGTGCAGGCGAGCTGCTCGAATGGGAGCCTGTTTTGAAGCGCGCCGGCGTCGGCGCGAACGCAACACGCGTTGCGCAGGCGTACCTCGAGCTCGCCGTTCTCGTGCGCGCGCTGCAGGGTCTCGCGGACATGGCGCGCATCGACTCGGTGCCGGACCGCTCGTCGCTTTGGGCCGGCCTGTTCGATCTCCGCGAGAACCTCGAGCGCGCGGCCGCCGACCTGCGCGCACTTGCGGCGTAAAAGGCCGCGCCGGCAAAGCCGCCGCGGCCTTTTCTGGTCGGCGTCGCAAGCGACCGCCTTAGACCTCACCGTCGTGGGGTCGATCAACCTCGACCTCGTCACCAAGGTCGAGCGGCTGCCCCGGCCGGGAGAGACGTTGGGCGGCGCCACGCTCGAACACGTTCCGGGCGGAAAGGGCGCCAACCAGGCGGTCGGTGCGGCTCGGCTCGGCGCGACGGTCCGGATGGTCGGCTGCGTGGGGGCCGATCCCAACGCCGAGGAGGCGCTCGCCGGTCTCCGCGCGGCCGGAGTCCAGCTCGAGGTGCGCGCGGTCGATGCGCCCACCGGCGTCGCGATCATCCTGGTCGCCGACGACGGCGAGAACGTCATCGTGGTCGTCCCCGGCGCGAATGCTCATGTGGGCGGCTTCACGGCGGACGGAAACATTCTCTGCCAACTCGAGATCCCGGACGAGGCGGTCACAGAAGCCCGGGCCCAGGCGCAGTGGTTGTGCGTGAACGCTGCGCCGGCGCGGCCGCTGGTCGTGGAAGCCGACCTCGTCATCGCCAACCGTTACGAGGCCGAGGTCGTCGGCGAGCAGCGGCTGATGGCCGTGACGATGGGTGAGGAGGGCGCCGTCCTGCTCGAGCACGGAAAGGAGATCGCGCGCGCCCGGCCGCCGCGCGTCGACGCCGTCGACGGGACGGCTGCCGGTGACGCCTTCACCGCCTGCCTCGTCGTCTCGCTCCTCGAAAGCCGCGAGCCGGAGGAAGCGCTGCGCCGCGCGTGTGCGGCAGGCGCGCTGGCAGCGTCACGCTTCGGGGCACAACCGTCACTGCCGACCGCAGACGAGGTAGACGCAATACTCCGCGCGTGAGCGTCCCTCGCCTTCGGCTCGCTCCCGTGCCGGCTTTGCCGTCACGGTCGCTTCCGCAGCGGGGAAACCTCCCGGTTTCCCCTTACGCCCCTTCCACCGCTCATAGGCCAGAGGTCGGCCTATGAGCCCGATGCCGATCCTCATCGACTGCGACCCCGGGCACGACGACGCGATCGCGCTCCTCCTGGCGCTCGCCTCACCCGAGGTGGAGCTCCTCGGCGTCACCTCGGTCGCCGGCAATCAGACGCTCGACAAGACGACGGCGAATGCGATCCGCGTGCTCGAGTTCGCGGGACGCGGCGACGTCCCGGTTGCCGCCGGTGCGGACCGTCCGCTCGTGCGCGAGCAGTTCGTCGCGGCGTACGTCCACGGCGAGACGGGCCTCGATGGCCCCGATCTCCCGCCGCCCCAGAAGGAGCCTGTCGCACAGCACGCCGTCGACTTCCTCGCAGAGAAGATCCGCAGCTCGGAGCGCCCGGTGACGCTGATCCCGGTCGGCCCGCTGACGAACGTCGCACTCCTGCTTGCTTTGCATCCCGACGCGCGTCCCGAGCGGATCGTCCTGATGGGAGGCGCGATCGCCGAAGGGAACGTGACTCCGGCGGCCGAGTTCAACATCTGGTGCGATCCCGAGGCGGCGGCGCGCGTCTTCGCGAGCGGCATCGACGTGACGATGGTCGGCCTCGACGTCACGCACAAGGCGCTCTTCACGCA
>JALYLO010000179.1 GCA_030774175.1 Actinomycetota bacterium | reverse complement strand
CGCCGGTCTACGACAGCGGGCGAGCCGCCATCGGGGTCATCCGCGCGCTGTCGAGAGCAGACTTCGGACCCAGAGCGATTCGCATCTCGACGAGCGGGAGACTCTCGGCGCCGAAGTCGGGATGACCGGCATCCGCGCGCAACTGGAAGGCGAAGCGCGCGACGCAGCCGCGGCGCTCCCTTCTCTCACCGACGAGCGTGTCGAGCACGCGCTCGCAGAGGCCGCATCGCTGTTGAGCGCTCATGCGGAATCCGTCCTCGCCGCAAACCTGCAAGACCTGGACGCAGGAGAGGGGCGGCTCGACGAGGGCGCGCTCGACAGGCTGCGCCTGGACGGCGACCGGCTCACCGCAATCGGAGAGCAACTCCGCTCGCTCGCCGAGCTGCCGGCGCTCGAGCGAAGGATCGCGTCCTGGACGCTCGAGAATGGCCTCCACGTCGAAGAGCGCCGCATCCCGATCGGCGTCGTCGGCGCGAACTTCGAGGCGCGGCCCAACGTCGCCGTGGACGTCGCCGGCCAGCTCCTCAAGAGCCGCAACGCCGCCCTTCTCCGCACCGGCGGCGCCGCGCTGCGCACGGTGACGGCACTCGTCGACGAGGTGTTGCGCCCGGCCCTCGAGAGTGCAGACCTGCCACCCGGAGCAGTCGGCCTCGTTCGCACAGCAGAACACGAAGGAGCGCGCGAGCTCGTCTCCCTCCCCGGCCTCGTTCCACTTGTCATCCTGCGCGGCAGCGGCCCCACGACCTCGTCGCTCGCCCGGCTGGCGGCCGAGCACGGCGTGCGCACGCTTGCACACGCCGAGGGCGGCGGCGTCCTCTACGTGCACGCCGCCGCGGACCACGAGAAGGCGGTCGCGCTCGTCGAGGCGAGCCTCGATCGCCTCGGCGTCTGCAACCGCCTCAACATGCTCCTCGTCGACCGCGAGTTCCCACTCGACGGGCTGCTCGCCGCACTCGCACGCGCCGGTGTCGAGCCGCGCGAGCCGCTCCGGCTCGGGCACGAGTGGGCGAACGACGCGGACCACGTCGCAAGCGTCACGCTCCACCTTGTCGAAACGCTCGACGAGGCGCTCGCCGTCGCGAACGGCGAAACGTCGGGGCTCGCTGCGGCAATCGTCACCGAGGACGAGGATGCGGCCGCGCGATTCCTCGACGGTTACCGAGGCACCGCGGCGTTCTGGCAGGCCTCGACGCGCTTCACCGACGGGTTCGCCCTCACCGGTGCGCCCGAGACCGGGATCAACGTCGACTGGGTGCCCGGGCCGCGCGGACCGGTGACGTACCGCGATCTCTGGCTGCGGCAGTACGTCGTCGTCGGCGACGGGACGCAACGGCGATGAAGCGTCCGATCGTCATCAAGCTCGGCTCGAGCCTCGTCGTCGACGACGACGTGGTACGCGCGCGCTCGGCCGAGATCGGCGACCTCGTCCGCGCCGGAACGCCGGTCTGCGTCGTCTCGTCCGGCGCGGTCGCACTCGGCCTCCGGCGAATGGGTGTCGAGCGCCGGCCGGGAAGCCTGCCCCAACTACAGGCCGCGTCAGCGCTTGGACAGCCGCTGCTCCAACGGCGCTGGGAGGACGCGCTTGCGGCGCACAACGTCCAAGCGGCGCAGGTGCTGCTGACGGCGGCCGAGATCGCCGACCGTCGCGCGTACGTCAACGCCCGCAACACGCTCGACGAGCTGCACCGGGCCGGCGTCGTGCCTGTCGTCAACGAGAACGACGCCACGGCAACGGACGAGATCTCTTTCGGGGACAACGACGCACTCGCGGCGCAGGTGGCCGTGCTCGTCCGCGCGCGGTTGCTCGTGCTGCTGACGTCGGTGCAGGGCGTCCTCGATCGCTATGCGAGTGTCATCGCCGACGGCGCCGGCGCGCGCTCGGCTCTGTTCGGGCCCGGCAGCGCATTCGGCAAGGGCGGCATGGAGAGCAAGGTCGCGGCAGCAGAGCTCGCAGCCGCAGCCGGCATCCCGACCGTGATCGCCTCCGGTACCGAGCCGCTGTCCGCGGTGCTCGCGGAGGGCGGGACGCGCTTCGAAGCGGCCGTCACCGGCGAGTCGGCGTTCAAGCTCTGGCTGCGCTTCGGGAAGCGCGTCACCGGGCGCATGTACGCAGACGCCGGAGCGGAGCACGCGGTTCGCCATGGCGGAGGCAGCCTGCTCGCCGTCGGCGTCGTGCGCTGCGAGGGGCCGGTTCGCGCGGGCGACGGCGTCGAGCTCTGCGGCGTCGACGGGACGCCGTTCGGACGCGGAATCAGCTCGCTGGACGCTGCTGAGCTTGCGGCCCGTCCACCGAACGTCGAGGCCGTACACCGCGATCGCTTGATTCTCTATTGACGAAGTGGGACGTGGCGCGGCGCGCGCGTCAGACCTGCTCGACGAGCCCTTCCTGGTAGGCGAGCGCGACGGCCTGCGTTCGGCTGTGGACGTCGAGCTTGGTCAGAACGCGCTGAATGTGCGTGCCGACCGTTGCGGGGCTGATGTCGAGCTGATGAGCGATTGCGCGTTGGGTCAGGCCTTGCGCGAGCAGGCGCAGCACCTCGCTCTCACGGTTCGTGAGCTCGGACATCGCGCCGGCGCTCGGCGCGTCTTCGTCCCGTGCGGTCGACCTGGCGATCAGGCGCCGTAATCGAGCGATTAACTCGTCCGAATCGAACGGCTTGAGGATGTAGTCGTCGCCTCCGATCAGCAAGCCGACGACCCGGTCGGCCGGTTCGGTCCGCTGGCCGGTCGCAAAGACGATCGGAAGACCTTCTCCGTACTCGTCCCTGA
>JALYLO010000178.1 GCA_030774175.1 Actinomycetota bacterium | reverse complement strand
AGCGCGTGCGAGCGCGAACCCAGCCAGACCGCGAGCGCGGGTGCTGGGGCGAGCAGCAGCAGGACCGTGGTGAGCTGCAGCCTGCGGGGATCGAGCGCGACTGCGAACACGATCCCCACTCCGAAGGCGATCCAGGGGCCTCGCCCGAACGTGAAGTAGAGCGTCGGAACGAGCACGACCGGAGCGGCGGCCGCGAGAGCGCGCAGAGCGGGCGGGCGCGCGCGGGCGGCGAAGCCGAGCGCGAGCAGCGATCCCATCGCCGCGAAGATCCCGAGTGCGTTCCAGTAGCCGAGGGGTTCCGCCAGGCGGGAGACGGCCGTCGAGTCGAAGACGCCGAGCCGGTCGGGCAGGAGCCTCGTCGCCAGCCCGTAGGCCGAGGCGAGGACGATCGCGGTCAAGACGCCGCCGAGCAGGTGCGGTACCGCGCGCCGGCGGACGACGAAGAGCACGGCGAGCGTTCCCGCGAGGTAGACGAGCGCGCGCTCGACCTCGAGCACCGTGTCGGGCGTTCCCGACCAGGCAAGGGACATCGCGATCCAACCGGCGAACGCGATCAACCCGGCGAGGAACAGCAACTCGAGCAGACCGAGCGAGACAGTCGAAGCAACGACGAGAGCGACCGACGCGACCGAGAAGAAGGCGAGTGCGCTCCAGCCCCACGCGGTGGGGAAGTAACCGCCGTTGTTTGCCGCGAGACCACCCACCGCCACGAACCCGAGTAGAGCGGGGACCACCCTCGTCGACGCCTCCGGGAGTCTGGTCGCCCAGCCGTCCGCCGGCTCGCGCTCGCCGAGCGCGACTGCAGGGGCAGATAAGCTCTCGCCTCCCGCCACCGGCTACAGACGCCGGAGCCGGATTCTCAGGTTTGTGCCCCGCAAAGACGTAACCATAGCCGCTCGCGAGTCAATGCCCAGGGTGTCGGCCTAGCGCTCCGTCGGCATGGCAGAACCGGTTCCCTTCCTCGATCTCACCGCCAGCCACGCGCCTCTGAAGGAGCGTGTCCTGGCAGGTATCGCGGAGCTGATCGACAGCAACGCTTTCACCAACGGCCCGCAGGTTGCCGAGTTCGAGCGCGAGTTCGCCGATTACTGCGGGACCCGCTTCTGTGTCGGCGTCGCAAGCGGGCTCGACGCGCTCCGGCTGGCACTGCTTGCCGTCGGAGTCGAGCGGGGGGACGAGGTCATCGTACCGGCCAACACGTTCGTCGCGACACTCGAGGCCGTCACGCAGGCGGGCGGCGTGCCGGTGGTTGCAGACGCCAACGAGAGCGACTACAACCTCGACCTTCGGGCGGCCGAGGAGGCGCTGAGCCCGCGGACCCGCTTTCTCCTCCCGGTCCACCTGTACGGGCAGATGGCCGACATACAGGGGTTGCGAAGGCTGGCCGAGAGTCGAGGAGTGACGATCGTCGAGGACGCGTGCCAGGCGCATGGGGCCGAGCGGGACGGTGTCCGAGCCGGGACCGCAGGGCGTGCGGGCGCGTTCAGCTTCTACCCGGCCAAGAACCTGGGCGCGATGGGCGACGCCGGCGCGCTCGTCACGGACGATCCGGAGATCGACTCGCGCGTGCGCGCTCTGCGGGAGCACGGCCAGCGCAAGAAGTACGAGCACGAGCTCGAGGGGTACACGGCCCGCCTCGACACGATCCAGGCGCTCGTCCTCCTCTGCAAGCTCCCGCACCTCGAGCGCTGGAACGAGGAGCGGCGGCAGGTGGTCTCCTTCTACGACGAGGCGCTACAAGGGGTCGGCGACCTGCGGCTGCCTCCCGTTCCGCCTGGGAGCCGGCCCGTCTGGCACCTCTACGTCGTGCGCACGAGGGATCCCGCGGCGCTGGCGGACTTCCTCGCTATGCGCGGCATCGGCACCGGCCGCCACTATCCCGAGCCGCCGCATCTGAGCCGCGCCTATGCCGGGCTCGGGTACCCGCAAGGCTCGTTCCCGGTGGCGGAAGCGCTCGCCGGCGAGGTGCTGTCGCTGCCGATCTTCCCGGGGATCTCCGAGGCTCAGCTCGAAAGCGTGGTCGCCGCGATCCGCGACTTCTTCCGCCGTGGCTGACGGGCCAGCGAACGACGCGCCCTATCGCCTGATCGACGACGTCGAGTTCGGTGAGAACGTCGTCGTCCATCCATTCACGAACCTCTACGGGTGCCGCATTGGGGACAACACGCGGATCGGCCCGTTCGTCGAGA
>JALYLO010000177.1 GCA_030774175.1 Actinomycetota bacterium | reverse complement strand
CCGTAAGGGAGATCGATGAGCGCCGTCGGGACTACGGAAGCCGCCGCCGTCGTTGGTCGATCCGATGGGGTCATCGTGTCGAGCCTGCTAACCAACGACATGTCTGCTGCTTGGCCGCTTGCGCGAGAGGCCGAACGTTCTCGCCTCGGGGTCGTGCGACGCCCGCGCGTCGGACTGCCCGCTGCGAGCGTCGGCGAGAGCGACGCGAGCCTGGAGCTCGGCCTCCGCTTCGCCGCCGTGCAGGTCGGCTACTGGCTCGGCTGGGCCTCGATCGCCGTGGTGCTCGTCGGGCTCGCGCTCGACGTGGGAGCGCGCCACCGCTGGCTGTTGGTCGGCTTGACATTGGCCGCTGCTGCCGGCAACACCGTCGCGATGGTCGTTCCCTGGCGCGAGTGGCTCGCGACTCGCCGCGGGCGGGTCTTGCTCGATCTCTGGTGCGGAGGGTTGATCGCGTTCGTCGCGCTGCTCGTCGTCAACGGCGGCTCGAACTTCGCGCTGCTCCTCTTCCTGGCGGTCCCGTTCATCGCGGTCGTGCAGATCGGCTGGCGCCGCGGCGTTTGGCTCGCCGTCAGCGCGGGGACGTGTGCGGTCGCTGCGGCGCTGATCCCGCTCTCGGCCGGTGCGACGGCGATGCGGCTCGCGCTCGTCGCGGCCGCGGTCGCCGTGGCGCTCGTTCTCGCGCGGACGATCCGCCGCGAGGTGGGGGCGCACGAGCGGGCGGCCGCGCGCGCAGAGCTCGAGGGGACGCTGGCGAAGGAGGCGAGTCACCGCATCAAGAACGACCTGCAAACGGTCGCCGATCTGCTCTTGCTCGGTCGTCCGGACGGCCGGGACGGAACGGCGTTCGACGACACGGCGGCACGCATCCGGTCGATCGCGACCGTGCACCGATTGCTGACCGAGGGCGAGGATCGAGTCGACGGCGCCGCGCTCCTCCGCAGCATCACTGCGAGCGCACCGGTGCCTGTGGCGGTGGAGGCGGAGCCGGCTGGGTTCGACGCCGCTACGGCCCAGAAGCTCGGCCTCGTCGCCAACGAGCTGGTCACGAACGCTTTCCAGCACGGCGCGCAACCGATCGTCGTGCGGCTCAGCGGCGGCTCGTCGACGCGACTGTCGGTCGAAGACAGCGGAGGCGGTGTCGAGCGCGACGCGGGGTTCGGTCTCGAGCTCGTCCGGCGCATGGTCGAGCAGGGCCTCGGCGGTCAGTTCGAGCTGCGCGCCCGGACCGGGGGCGGGACGCGCGCCGAGGTCGTGTTCCCCACGGTGCCGCAATGAGAGTGCTCGTTGCCGAGGACGATCCCCTGATCGCCCTCGGTCTTTGCGAGCGACTGCGCTCGCTCGGACACGAGCCGATCGGACCCGCCTCCGACGGCGAGCAGGCGATCGAGATGGCACGAGCGAGCGAACCCGACCTGTACCTGTTCGACATCGAAATGCCGAACCTCGACGGCCTCGAAGCCGCGACTCAGCTCGCAGGCAACGGGCTGCGCCGGCCGGTCGTCGTCGTCACCGGCGTCGACGACCCGAGCCTGATCGAGCGCTCGATCGCAAGCGGCGTCAGCGCCTACCTCACGAAACCGGTCGACTCACGCGAATTGGAGGCCGCACTGGGGCTGGCTACTGCGCGGCACGCCGAGTTCCAGGCGCTCGAAGCCGAGGTCGGTCGCGCCCAGCAGGCGCTCGAGGACCGCAAGCTCGTCGAGCGCGCGAAGGGGTTGTTGATGTCGGCGCTCAACCTCTCCGAGCAAGACGCGTTCCGCCGTCTTCAGCTGACGGCGCGGGAGCGCAACCTGCGGCTCGCAGAAGTGGCCGCTCGGATCGTCGAACAGCAGAGCCTGCTCGAGCCGAAGCGCAAGCGGCCGGCAGCTCAGTAGCACATCCGCCGCAGAGCACGTCCGATCCGCTACCGTCGACGTGCGGCGTTCACGTCGATGCCGCGAGAGGCCATGGCCGCCTCGGGACCGCTTGCAGCGGTCGTCATCCACCAAGGAGAGGCCATGCGCACGACAGCAGCCGTATCTGGTCGCGCCGAGAAAGGCGCGCTGCGCGATCTCTCTCGTGAGCAGAGGAGGTAGACCGTGCACGGCTACGAACTTCGCATCCGCGGGCTCGACGACAAGATCGCGCGCGCCGCCGCCCGCTGGGAACTCTTCGCCTGTCCCGAGGTCCGCGACCTCGTCAAGGGAGCAGGCAAGGATCGCTTCCTCGTCCTCTACGAGGGCGACTGGGACCACCCCAAGGTCTATGGCCGCCGGCTCCGTTCGCGCCCAGGCTGAGCGGCTTGCCGTCGAGCACCCGCCCGACGGACCGTTGCTCGCGCGCACGACGCGGTGGGCGCTGCGCTTCCGCCGCACGGTGCTCCTGGCCTGGCTCGTCTTCCTGATCGCCGGCGGCTTCGCATCTACACGGCTCAGCCCGCTCTTGTCCAACAACTTTGGCGTGCCAGGAACGGACTCCGCCCGAGCCGAGACAACCCTCGCCCGTCACTTCGGTGACCGTAGCGACGGCGAGTACCTCCTCGTCTTCACAACGCGCCGCTCGCTCGATCCGCCGTTGCGCCTGCAATTGCAGGCGGCAGTCGACCGCGCCGCTTCCCGTGTTCCCTCGGCGCACGCCGGGCCGGTTCAGCCGGCCGGCCGGCACGTCCTCTACGACACCGTGGTCTCGCAGCTCGCTCTCGCGCGTGCGAAGACCTACAGCGCGCTCCTGCGGCGCGCGCTTCGACCTCCCGCAGGTGTGCATGCGTACGTGACCGGCCAGGCGGCGATTCAGCACGACCTCGACCCGGTCTTCAGCAGCGACCTCCGCCACGGCGAGTTCGCGATCGCGATTCCGGTGGCGTTGGCCGTCCTCCTCCTCGTGCTGGGTTTGTCCGCGATCGTCACGCTCCCGCTCCTCTTCGCGGGCGCGACGATCGCGACCACCCTCGGTCTTGTCTTCGCCATCGCGCACGCCACCGCGCTGGCGACCTACGTCACCAACCTCGTCGAGCTGATCGGCCTGGCGTTGGCGATCAAGCGCCGCCGAGGTAGGAGGCATCGAGCAGG
The DNA here is from genome assembly GCA_030774175.1 of Actinomycetota bacterium. Next base: position 93 of record JALYLO010000177.1, on the reverse strand, counting down.
GACGTCAGGCATTTCAGGGGTGCGGAGGCGAATTCGCCGGCCTGGTCGTATGCGTCTGTACATCGCCCGGTCTTCGCGAGCGTCGCGGGCGTC
>JALYLO010000176.1 GCA_030774175.1 Actinomycetota bacterium | reverse complement strand
GAACACTTCGCGTTGATCGCCGGCGACGTGAAGGTCGCCTCCGTCTACGGCGGCGTGCCGCTGAGGGCCCAGGCCGACGAGGCGAAGCGCGCGCACGTGATCATCGCGACGCCGGGCCGGCTCCAGGATCTCGTCGATCGCGGGCTCGTGACGCTCGACCACGTGCGGATCCTCGTGCTGGACGAGGCCGACCGCATGCTCGACATGGGGTTCAAGCCGCAGGTCGACAAGCTCGTGCGCAAGCTGCACGACGACCGCCAGACGATGTTCTTCTCCGCGACGCTCGACGGCGAGGTCGGCGAGCTGGCGCGGCGCTACACGCACTTCCCCGCCCGCTTCGAGGGCAAGCTGCCCGTCGACTCGCTCTCGGGCGACGTCGACCACCGGTTCGTCTCGGTCACCCAGGACAACAAGGTCTCCACGCTCGTCGAGTTGCTCAAGCGGGAGGAGACCGGGCTCGCGCTCGTCTTCGTGCGCACGAAGGCCGGCGCCGACCGTCTGGTCGAGAAGCTTCGCCGCCACGACGTCGACGCGGCGGCGATCCACGGGGACAAGGGCCAGGCGCAGCGCGAGAGCGCCTTGCACCACTTCGACATCGGCAAGGTGAAGACGCTAGTCGCAACCGACGTCGCAGCTCGCGGCCTCGACGTCGATGACATCACGCACGTGATCAACTTCGACCCTCCGGAGGAGCCCGACGTCTACACCCATCGCGTCGGCCGTACCGGCCGCGCCGGCCGGGGCGGCGTCGGCATCACGCTCGTCCTGCCCGAGCAGCAAGCGGACGTCAGCCGCGTCGCACGTCTCCAGGGCCACGTCGAGCGGTTCGAGGAGACCGGCATGACCGTCGCGCGTCCGCGGCTCGTCTACAAGTCACGCCGCGGGCGCGGGTCGAAGTGGTAGAGGGCGAGCGGCTGACCGCGAAGCAGGCCGAGGCGCTCCGCGGCGAGCTCGCCGGTCTCGAGGGCCCGCGTCGCCAGGAGGTCGTCGCCGCGATCAAGAAGGCGCGCGAGTTCGGCGACCTCTCCGAGAACTTCGAGTACCACGCAGCGAAGAACGAGCAGGGTCTGCTCGAGGCGCGCATCCGCACGCTGCGGTCGCGGCTGGACGGGGCCGAGATCGTCGAGCAGGCGTCGAGCGACGCGGTCGGCATCGGCTCGGTGATCGACGTCGAGGACGACGCCGGCCAGACGATGACGGTCGAGATCAGCGCCGTCGGCGGCGCGGGCACCGTTTCGCCGACCTCGCCGCTCGGCTCGGCGCTGCTCGGTCGCACGCTCGGCGAGTGCGTCGAGGTGCAGGCGCCGCGGGGCGCGTGGCGCGCCACCGTCAAGCGCATCCACTAACCGCAGGACCGCAGGCGCGCTGAGCAGGCGTTTTCGGCGCCGCGTGCAAGACTTAGGGCGTGGGGACGCGCACAAAGCGGCGCACGATCGGACGCCTGAGCGAGATCGCGCAGGTTGCCGTCCGGCACGGCTTCGGCTACGTCGTCGACGGCCGCCGCGCCGTCCAGAGCGAGACCGGCACCGCGCGTGGGCGCCATCTGCGCGAGATGCTGGACGAGCTCGGCCCGACGTTCGTGAAGTTTGGGCAGCTGCTCTCGACCCGGCCTGACGTCGTCCCTCCCGACATCATCCTCGAGCTGCGCGGCCTGCAGGACGACGTTCGCCCGTTCCCGCTCGCCGACGTCGAGCGAACGATCGCCGAAGAGCTTGGCCTGCCGATCGAGCGGCTCTTCCTCGACTTCGACGAGCAGCCGCTGGCCGCCGCGTCGATCGGCCAGGTGCACCGTGCGACCCTTCCGAACGGCCGCAAGGTCGCCGTCAAGGTGCAGCGGCCGAACGCACCGCGTCTGATCGAGTCCGACCTCGCGCTCATGTACCAGGCTGCGCGCCTCGTGAAGGAGCGAATCCGCGCGCTCGACTTCATCGACGCAAACGAGATCGTCGACGAGTTCGCGCGCTCGATCCGGCAGGAGCTCGACTATCGCCTCGAGGCGCGGAACGCGGACGGGTTCCACAAGAACTTCGCGGGCCACCCCCACGTGAACGTGCCGAAGGTCTACTGGTCGTACACCCGCTCGCGCGTTCTGACGCTCGAGTATCTCGAGGGCGTGCAGCTCGCCGACATCGAGGTCGAGCACTGGACACCCGACCAACGTCGCAGACTCGCGTACCTGATCACCGAAACGTGGATGACGATGATCTTCCGGCACGGGTTCTTTCACGGCGATCCGCACCCCGCGAACATTCTCGTCCTCTCGCCCGAGCACATCGGCCTGGTCGACTTCGGGCTGACGGGCAAGCTCACCGACGACGACATGTCGAGGCTGACGCGGCTCTTCATCGACGCCGCCGCCGAGAACGTCGAGGTGCTGCCGAAGCGCCTCGCAGACCTCGGCGTCCGCTACGCGAAGGACCGCGAGGACGAGTTCGTCTCCGAGTTGCGCGAGCTCTACTACCGCTACTACGGCGCGAGCCTTCAGGAGATCGACCCGCTCCAGGTGATCCGTGAGGCGTTCGGCCTGATCTACCGGATGAACCTGCGGCTGCCCACGCGCTTCGTGATGCTCGACAAGGCGATCGCAACGCTTGGCTCGGTCGGCATCGAGCTGTATCCGGACTTCAACGTCTTCGAGGTCGCAAAGCCGTACGCGCGCGACCTGATGATCTCGCGCTTCACCCCGCGTCGCCTCGCGTCGCGCGCACGTCGTGAGGGCTGGAAGCTGACGCAGATGGCGGCCGACCTGCCGTACCAGATCCACGAGACGCTGGAGCAGGTGCGCGACGGCCAGATCGAGGTCGGGTTCGTGCACAAGGGCCTCGACGAGTTGCTCGCGAAGCTCGACACGCTCTTCAACCGGCTTGTGATCGCGCTCGTCGTCACGGGGGGCCTGATCGGCTCCAGCCTGATCGGGATCTTTGCCAAGCACGGCCCGCACGTGCTCGGGCTGCACATCGTCTCGGTGCTCGGTTTCGGGCTCTCGTCAGTGCTCGGGCTATGGCTGCTCTGGGGCGTGATCCGCTCCGGGCGGTTGTAGCCGACTTTGTGATGACGAAGGAGATCTGGATCGACGCGCCGCCCGAGCTGGTGTTCCCGTACCTCGTGCAGCCCGATCTGGCGACGGCGTGGATGGGCGACGAATCGTGGAACAACCCGCTTCCCGGCGGCGTCTTCCGGCTCAACATCCGGGGCAACGTCGCGAGCGGCGAGTTCGTCGCGCTCGACCCGCCGCGCCGCGTCGTCTACACCTGGGGCTGGGAGGGCGAAGGACAGATCCATCCGCCGGGGTCGACGACGGTGGAGTTCGAGCTCGAGCCGGAGAGCGGCGGCACGCGCGTCCGCCTTCGCCACACCGGGCTGACCGAGCGCGGCGTCGAGCTGCACGGTCAAGGCTGGGATCAGTTCCTGCCCGAGCTCGCGAAGGCGGCGGCATGAGGTTCCCGGGCGAGTCCGACGACTACCGCAGCACACGCGAGGCGCTGCTCGCCTCGGAGCTCGAGTTGCGCCGGCACGAGGAACGGGTCGCGGCCGAGCGGCGAGCGTTGCCGGCGGTGCAGTGCCGGTGGACTACGAGTTCGACGGCGCCTCCGGCCCCGTGCGCTTTTCGGAGCTGTTCGAAGACGGGAAAGACACGCTCTGACTACCTCGTCGAGGGCGATGCGGAGGAGCAGTTCCCGCTCGCACACGTCTTCGCGCGACGCGACGGGAGCGTCCACCACTGCTGGAGCAGCGAGCTCTTCGCCGCGCCTCCCGACCCGGGCCAGCACCCGCGGCACGTCGACTTCCTGTGGCCGATCTGGGCCGTCCTCGACCGCACACCGGGCGGGCGCGGAACCGATTGGCATCCGCAGCTCGCGTACGACGCCTGAAGTCCCCAGCTCGTCATCGTTGCGCGACAGTCGTTCGATCGCACCGGTCCATTCGGGGCGATTGAGGATCGAAAGGCGCACAATCGTGCGAATGGACAACTAGGCGCCCGGTGCGCGCAGGGCTACCGTCGGCCACGTGTCCACCGCCGCTTCACTGCTGCTCGCCGACGCCGAGCCCGCCACGCGAGGGTTCCTCGAGCGTCACCTGCCGCACGACGGGTTCGAGCTCGTCGGTGCGCACGCGCGCTTCGACCTCGTGCTCGCCGGCGACGTCGCCGGCGTCGACCGCTGGGTCGAGCATGCGCCGGTGATCGTGCTCGGCTCCGAACAGGCGGATGCCGTCGACCGCATCCACGCCTTCAGGCAAGGCTGTGATGACTATGTCGTCCAGCCCTTCGAGTACCAGGAGCTCGTGGAGCGGATCCGCGCAGTGCTGCGCCGCGTTCGGCCGCGGCTCGCCGACGTGGTCGAGGCACCCCCTGTTCGCATCGACGTGCTCACGCGCGTCGTGCGCGTCGACGGCCGGCGCGTGCAACTCGCGCAGAAGGAATACGACCTGCTGCTGCGTCTCGCGCGCGAGCCCGAGCGCGTGTTCACGAAGGCAGAGCTGCTGCACGAGGTCTGGGGCTACCGCGCGACGGCACGGACGCGAACGCTCGACTCGCACGCGTCGCGCCTGCGCCGCAAGCTGCGCGAGGCGGGCTCGCCGGTTGTCCTCGTCGAGAACGTATGGGGGGTGGGGTATCGGCTGCTGCCGTCGCTACCCGAGGAGTAGCCTCGCTGCACAAGGGCGTTTCGCGACGGTAGCCTCGACGGATGGATCAGAGCGCCCGAGCGACCCTGCTGCGCCGCATGCATCACGAGCCGCCGATCCTCGTGCTCCCGAACGCGTGGGACGTCGCCAGCGCGAAGCAGCTCGCGGCGCTGCCGGGCTGCCGCGCGCTCGCGACGACGAGTGCGGGCATGGCGGCGTGCCTCGGCTGGGAGGACGGAGAGCGCATGCCGGTGGACGAGATGGTGCGCGCGTGCGCCCGGATCGCGGCTGCCGTCGAGGTACCGGTGACAGCGGACCTCGAGCGCGGCTACGGCGACCCGGCCGGGACCTCGCGTGCGGCGTGGGAGGGCGGTCTCGTCGGCATCAACTTCGAGGACTCGACGAACGGCGAGCTCGTGCCGGTGGAACTGCAGGTCGCGGCAATCCGCGCGATCCGCGAGGCCGTCCCGGAGCTCGTGATCAACGCGCGGGTCGACGTCTTCCTCCGCAAGGCCGGCGGCGTCGACGAGACGGTCGAGCGCGCCCACGTGTATTTCGAGGCTGGCGCGGACTGCATCTACCCGATCTTCTGCCCGACAGATGCGATCGCGGAGCTGGCTCGGCGGATCAACGGTCCCGTCAACGTGCTGGTGCTGCCCGGCTTGCCGGAGCCCACGGAGTTGCAGGCGCTCGGCGTCGCGCGCCTGACGTGGGGATCGGGCCTCGCGAACCTCGCCTATGCCGAGGCCGCGCGCGTCGCGGGGGCTGCACTGCGCTAGAACCAGACTCCTAGAACAGGAGCGTCGCGCCCTCGAGTTCGAGCAGCCGCCGCTTGATGTCGAGGCCGCCGGCATAGCCGGTGAGCGAACCGTTCGCGCCGACGATGCGGTGACAGGGCAAGACGATCGGGATCGGATTGCGGTTCATCACGGTGCCGACCGCCCGGGCTGCGCGAGGGCGGCCCACCTTCGCCGCCAGCGCGCCGTACGTCTCGGTCCGTCCGTATGGCACGAGCGCAAGCTCGCGGAGCACGTCGGCGTGGAACGGGGCGACGCGCAAGTCCAGCGGCAGGTCGAAGCTCGTTCGGGTGCCTGCGAAGTACTCGTCGAGCTCACGGCGTACGTCGTCGAGAGGTGAGCGGAGCACGCGCACGCCGAAGATGCGGGCGAGCTCGTCCTCCTGGCCTTCGGGATGGAAATGGATCCGCGCGAGGCCCCGCTCGGTGGCGGCGACGAACAGCCCGCCGATCGGCGAGTCGACGATGTCGTAGCGTACGTCGACGAGCCCCTCGCGCAGGGCGACCTCGCGGAACCGTGCGTCGAGCTCAGGCGTGACGTTCATGTGTCCTCCTCAGTCTGCGGACGCCGGAGGACGCCGCGGCGCGCGCAGCCTCCTCCGACGAGCCGAGGGCGTCGGCGATCTGGGCATAGGGCAGGTCGTAGCCGTAGCGGAGCACGACCGCAGCCCGCTCGGTCGGCGGCAGGCCGCCGGTCAGGTGCTCGAGCTCGCGGAAGGCGTCCCGTCGCAACTCCGAGGCGGGCTCGCCGTCGACCGCGACCTGCGGCTTCGCGCGCAACTCGTCCATCGCCACGTTCGTCGCGATCGTGAACACCCAGGCCCGCAGGTGCCGGCCGTGCTCGAGCCGCTCGTAGGCGCGGAGCGCGCGCAGGAAGGTCTCCTGCCAGGCATCCTCGGCGCGTTGCCCGACGAGCCGGCGGAGGTAGCCGAGGACCTCGTCGCGGTGGGCAAGGTAGAAACGCTCGAACGGCGGTATCGGCTCGGTGGCCACGTTCCCCATCATCGACTGAAACCTGGGAGGGTGCGAAATCGTGAGATGCGCGGTCATCGGCCACACCGAGTGGGTCGAGTTCGCCCGCGTTCCGGCCATGCCGGCGCCCGGAGAAATCGTCCACGCCGAGGAGATCTGGCAGGAGCCCGGGGGCGGCGGGGCCGTCGTCGCACGCCAGATCGCACGACTCGCGGGCGGCTGCGACTTCTTCACCGCGCTCGGGGACGACGAGCTCGGACATGCCGCAGAGAGCTGTCTGCAACGGTTGGAGGTGAACCTCCAGGTCGAATGGACAGGGATGTCGGGCACCAGGAGGGCCTGGGTGCACGTCGATCGGGACGGGGAGCGAACGATCACGGTGCTCGGAGACAAGCTTCTGCCGGACACAACCGGGCCGTTCGACACGTACGACCTCGTCTTCTTCGTCTCGGGAACGGTCGAGGCACTCCGGGCTGCGCGTGCCGCGCGCTTTCTCGCCGCGACGCTGCGCGAGCTCCCGACCTTGCGGGCGGCGGGCGTCCCACTCGACCTCCTCGTCGGCAGCGCGTCCGACCCCGGCGAGCGCGAGGACGGCACGCTCGCCGCGGGCATCGTCGTGAGCACCGAGGGCGAGGCGGGTGGAACCGCAAACGGCGAGCGCTACGCGGCAGCGAAGCCGCCCGGGCCCGTCGTCGACAGCTACGGCGCGGGTGACTCCTTCGCCGCGGCCCTGGCGTTCGCGCTCGCCCGCGGCGACGAGGTAGGCCCGTCGCTGGAGCTCGCGGCGCGGGCCGGCGCTGCCGTGCTGGCGGGGCGCGGCCCGTACGCGGCGCAACTCGACAGGATGGCGCCGTGACCGCTCGTGTGTCGTGGATCTTCCTGACGCCGGTGAAGGCGCTGGCGCTCGAACACGTCGACGAGATCGACCTGCTCGAGGCCGGGCTCCGCGGCGACCGGCGCTTCTTCCTGGTCGACGAGCGCGACAGGCTCGTGGACAACAAGGGCCGCCGCGGGCCGCTGCAGCTCGTGCACTCGAGCTACGACGAGCAGTCGAAGGGGTTGACGCTGCGGCTGGCCGACGGGCGCGAGGTCACCGGCCCGACCGAGCGTGGGGAGGAGCTGCAGACGATCTTCCACCGCCGTCCGAAGCCTGCGCGGCGAGTACCCGGACCTTGGGACGAGGCGCTGTCCGAGCTCGCCGGCGAGCCGGTCAGGCTCGTGGCCGCCGAGCACGGGGCCGTCGACCGCGGCCGGGGGGGCGCCGCGACGCTGCTCGCCACCGCATCCCTCGACGCGCTCGCGGGCGAGCTCGGAGTGCCGCACCTCGATCGTCGACGGTTCCGGATGAACTTCGGCGTCGAGGGCCTGGGGCCGCACGAGGAGGATGGCTGGGTGGGGAAGCGAATCGCAATCGGGGACGCCGTCGTCGTTCCGCAGGGCCACGTCGGCCGCTGTGCGATCACGACGCAGAACCCGGACACGGGGCTCGCCGACCTCGACACCCTGAAGACGCTCGCCGCCTACCGGGGCGACCTCGAGACGACCGAGCCGCTTCCCTTCGGGGTGCACGCCGCCGTGGCCGTGCCGGGCCGCGTCCGGCTCGGCGACTCCGTCCAACCGCTTTAGAGGCTCGAGCCGGTCACTCCGGGCGTGGTCCGCCCGGGCGTGGTCTTGCCGCAATGTGCGCAGAAGGGGGTTTACAGGTGGAGAGAAGTGGGGTAAAGTGGAGCGAAGTGGCTACATGCTCCTCGGTGAACACGATCACACCCTCGACGAGAAGAACCGTCTCACGCTCCCGGCCAAGTTCCGGGAGGACCTCGGAGACGGCGTGGTCGTCACGCGCGGGATGGACGGCTGCCTCTACGCCTATGCCGCCGAGCACTGGCAGGGGCACGCGGAGCGGATCCGGAGGCTCGACCCGCTCAGCCGCGAGAGCCGCATGATGCAACGCCACTTCTTCTCCAGTGCGGTCACGGCCGGGCTGGACAAGCAGGGGCGGATGGTCCTACCGGCGGCCCTCCTCGAGGTCGCCGGCATTCGCCGCGAGGTCACCGTCGCGGGCGTCTACGACCACCTCGAGATCTGGGACCGCGCCAAATGGCGTGAACACCTGCGCGAGGTCGAAGGGAGCGCGGAAGATGTTGCCGAGCGTCTTGCCAACTGAGACCGACCACGTCCCTGTCCTGGCCGACGAGGTCGTCGCCACCCTCGACCCCCGCCCGGGCGACACGGTGGTCGACGCCACGTTCGGCGCCGGCGGCCATGCCGCGCTGCTCGCGTCCTGCCTGCGCGGCGACGGCAAGCTGATCGCGATCGACCGCGACCCCACGGTCGCTCCCCACTTCGAGCGGGTGCGCCGCGGGAGCGCCGTCAAGTCGCGGCTGCTGCACGGCGAGTTCTCCGCCACGCTTCAGCAACTCGCCGGCAACGGCGTGCGCGCCGACGCGATCCTGCTCGACCTCGGCGTGTCGTCGATGCAGCTCGACCGGCCCGAGCGGGGCTTCTCGTATGCCGTCGATGCGCCACTCGACATGCGGATGGATCCGAGCGCGAGCTACTCGGCGCGCGAGCTGGTCAACGAAGCCGATGAGAAGGCGCTCGCGGAGATCTTCAAGCGGTACGGCGAGGAGCGCTACGCGCGCCAGATCGCCCGCGCCATTGCGAGGCGGCGCACCTCGCAGCCGTTCGAGCGGACCGGTGACCTCGTCGAGACGATCAAGGCATCGATCCCCGCACCCGCGCGCTTCGGCGAAGGTCATCCTGCAAAACGCGTCTTCCAGGCGCTCCGAATCGAGGTCAACGACGAGCTCGGTGCCCTCGAGCGCGCACTCCCTGCGGCGCTCGAGATGCTCCGTCCCGACGGCCGCCTTGCCGTCATCTCGTTCCATTCGCTCGAAGATCGCATCGTGAAGCGGTTCCTCCGCGCGCAGGAGCACGGGTGCACCTGCCCGCCGGACTTCCCGGTCTGCGTCTGCGGTTCCGAGCCGACGCTCCGCGCGACGCCGCGCCGCGCCATCCGGCCGTCCGCCGCCGAGGTCGCCCGCAACCCGCGCTCGCAGTCGGCTCGCCTCAGGGTGGCGACGAAGGTTGGCTAGCTGGTCGCACGCCCAGCAGGCGGTCGTCGCCGAGCCGGTCAGGCGCCCGAAGAGCCGCACGGCGCCGGGCGCCGGTCCGCGGACGCGCGAGCGCGCGCAGCAAGCCCGCGCACGCCGGGGGATCCTCTGGATCGCGATCAGCGGGATTCTCCTCGCCGGTGTCGTATTCGTGAACGTGGCGGTGCTCCGCTTGAATCTCGCACTCGACTCGGCGAGCTCCGAACGCACCAAGCTGCGCGCAGAGAACGCTGCGCTCTCTTCCCGGCTCTCGAGCGAGCTTGCGTCGTGGCGCATCCAGTCGCGCGCGTCCAAGGAACTCGGTCTCGTCTATGCCGACCCCGGCCAGTACGGCTACGTGCACCTCGGGCCGTAATCTCCCAGGTGAAGGACAAGCAGGCCAACCGCCGCATCCGCCTGCTGCTTGCGACCTTCGTCCTCGTCTTCGCGGGGACACTCGCCCGAGCGGTCTGGCTCCAGGGCGTGCATGCCGCTGCGCTCGGGCGCATGGCCGAGCGCCAGCATCACGAGTCCGTCGTGATCCCTGCCGGGCGCGGGACGATCTTCGACCAGGCCGGGGTGCCGCTCGCGATCGGCGAGCAGACGAGCACGGTCTACGCAGATCCGCGCCAGGTCGTCGACGCGCGGGCCGTGGCGGTCGCCGCGCACCGGATCCTCGGCGTCGACGCGAACGTCCTGTACCCGGCGCTCCTGAACAAGCGCACAAGCTTCGTGTACATCAAGCGCTTTGCGGACCCCAAGACCGCCGCGACCTTCGTCGACCGTGGCTTCACAGGCGTCAACGCCTATCCCGAGGAGCGCCGGTCGTACCCGCAGCGGTCGGTCGCCGCGCAGGTGGTCGGCTATGCCGGAACCGACAACAAGGGCCTCGGGGGGCTCGAGGTCGAGTACGACCGGAAGCTCACCGGCAAGCCGGGCAAGCAGACGATCGTCCGCGATCCCTTCGGCCGCGCGATCGACGTCGTCAGCGTGACGCCCGAGCGTGAGGGGCACAGCATCGTGACCACGCTCGACCATACGATCCAGGCGAACGCCGAATCGGTGCTGCGCCAGACCGTCGCGCACTGGCACGCGCGCTCCGCAAACGCGGTCGTGCTCGATCCTCGCACCGGCGCCGTGCTGGCGATGGCGCAAGCTCCGGGCTACGACGCAAGCGACGCCAACCGCGTGCCCCAGGCGCTCCAGCGCAATCGCGCGATCACCGACACATTCGAGCCCGGTTCGACCTTCAAGCTCGTGACCATCTCGGGCGCACTCTCGACCGGGCTCGTCACGCCCGAGACGAAGTTCAGCCTCCCGTACTCGATCCCCGTCGCCGACCGCATCGTCCATGACGCTGAGTTTCGCGCGACAGAGACGCTGAGCGTCGCGCAGATCCTTGCACACTCGTCGAATGTCGGCGCGGTCACGATCGCCGAGAAGCTCGGCGCTCCGGCGCTGATGGAGTGGATCCAGAAGTTCGGCTTCGGAAAGCAGACCGGCATCGACTTCCCCGGCGAGAGCCCGGGTCAGCTGCTGCCACTCGACCGTTGGTACGGGTCGACGATCGGCAACGTGCCGATCGGCCAGGGCATCGCGGTCACGGCGATCCAGCTCGCTTCCGCCTACGCCGCGATCGCCAACGGCGGTGTCTGGGTGCAGCCGCATCTCGTCGACCGGATCGACGGCCGGGGAGCTCACTCACTCGTGCGGCGGCGCGTCGTCTCGCCGGCCGTGGACAGGGTGCTGAAGGCGATGCTCACCGGCGTCGTCGACGAGCACGGCGGCACGGGAACCGCCGCCGCGATCACCGGGTACACGGTCGCAGGCAAGACCGGCACGGCCCAGAAGCCGGGGCGGGGCGGCTACACGACCGGCAAGTACGTCGCGTCGTTCGTGGGGATGGTCCCCGTCGCGCACCCGCGCCTCGTCGTGCTCGTCACGGTCGACGAGCCGGAAGGCCAGATCTTCGGCGGCGTCGTCGCCGCTCCCGCGTTCGCGCAGATCGCCAAGTTCGACCTGCAATACCTCGCGGTGCCGCCGGACGCGCTGCAGACGCCTCCCAGGTGATCCCGGCGCGACGCCCCGCGACCGCAGTGCCGCGGTGTAAGAGCCACGGTGTAAGAGCCACGGTGTAAGAGCCACGGTGTAGAGGGGGGAGCGGGGGCTTCTGCCGGCCCCGGTACTTTTTCATTGTGGATCTCGACCGCCTCACGCGGGCATTGGCGCCGACCGTAGTCCTGCACGGCGCGTCCGGTGTCGAGATCCGCGAGCTCGCGTACGACAGCCGCGCGGTGCTCGCCGGCTCGCTCTTCTTCTGCGTCGCGGGGGCGAGGGTCGACGGCCACGACTTCGCCGCAGCCGCCGTCGAAGCGGGTGCTGCGGCGCTCGTGGCGGAGCGGGCGCTCGACCTCCCCGTCACGCAGCTGATCGTCCCCAGCGTGCGCGCGGCGATGCCGGCGGCGGCGACGCTCTTCTTCGGGGACCCGTCGCGCGAGCTCGACGTCGCCGCCGTGACGGGGACGAACGGGAAGACGACGACCGCGTT
>JALYLO010000175.1 GCA_030774175.1 Actinomycetota bacterium | reverse complement strand
TCGGCGGCCTGTCGCGCGCAGTAGGCGCACACGGCTTCGGGACGCAGTACCGCGTGCGCAGCGGCGGCTCGCTCGGCCTCGACGACGACGAGAACCCGGGGCCGTACCTTCCCGTCGACCTCGCGGGCAACGCGCAGTCGCTCGGCGCGCGCGTCCTACGCGCCCGCACCGTCGACGAGCTGCGCGACAGGCTCGAGGAGGCGAAGACGATCGAGGGCACGGTCGTCGTCTATGTCGAGGTCGACCGCTACGCGCAGGTGCCGAGCTATGAATCGTGGTGGGACGTCCCCGTCGCCGAGGTGTCTGAAGTGCCTGAGGTCGAGGCGGCACGCGCGGAATACGAGCAGCAGCGCCGCGCCCAGCGGCAACCACTCTGACCACGAAGCCCCTGCGGCCACCGAGAGGTGTCACCAGTATTGGCGCCCTGCAAGCCTTATCCGGCGCTAGACCGAAGTTCCCGGAGCGGGGAACTTCGGATCAGATCAACACGAGCTTGTCGCGGTGGACGACCTCGACGTCGACCGGGCGTGCGGTGATGTCGATTGCGTCGACCGAGCTGATGCCCCGCGCGACCACCGTCTGCGCCGGGAAGCAGATGTCGAGTCCGTCGCCGGCATGAAAGTCATGCGTCCATGAGATGACGCCGACCGCGAGGAGGCTGCGGCCGTTCTCACGGATAGCCGTTGCAGCGCCCTCGTCGATTTCCACCTTGGAAGCCGGAGGCTTTCCGTAACGGAGCCAGAGCTTGAACGCTGTCTCGGCGGTCGGCGCAGGTGCAAAGCGCGTCCCTGCCGGCTCGCCACCCAACAGCGCGTTGAGCGAGCGAGGAGACGTGACCACCGTCTCCACCCCGCCGGCCGCGGCCAGTCCTGCCGCGCGGATCTTGCTCTCGATCCCACCCGAGCCCAGCACAGATCGCCGTCCCAGGACGGCTGCTCTGACCTCCGCCCCGTCCGTGATGACCGTCGCCTTGGGGTCTCCCGGCGGGTGGCTCATGACCCCTTCTGCCGACGTCAGGAGGATGAGCTTCACCGCACGAAGCAGCACCGCGACCTGTGCGGCCAGCACGTCGTTGTCGCCGAAGCCGATCTCGTCTGTCGACGTCGCATCGTTCTCGTTGAGAATCGGGACCGCAGGAAGCTCGAACAGCGCGCGGAGTGCGTTACGCACGTTGACATACGCTCGACGCTCCGCAATCTCAGCACCGGTCAGGAGAACCTGGGCGACGTGAAGGCCGGAATGCGCAAACGCCTCGTGCCACACGCGTTGCAGCTCAGCCTGACCGAGGGCCGAGGCAGCCTGGAGCCGGGCGAGCTTCCTTCGCCCCTGACTCAGGCCGGCGAGCCCGTAGCCGAGGGCGATCGCGCCCGACGAGACGACGGCCACCGGTGTGCCCCGCCCCACCAGAGCGCTCAACTCCGTCGCGACACCGCCGATGATCTCGCGACGAGCTCGGCCGTCGGGGTCGACGACCAGATTGGAGCCGAGCTTCACGACGACCGGCGCGTTCATCGGTGCTGAGTCCCGTCGCCGATCACGCGAAACTGACGAAGCCAGAGATCGCGGTAGGTCACCGGCCCCCGAGGGCCGGGAATCCAGTCGACGTTGATCCCGGTCTCGGGCGCGCCCGTCAGCGCAAACCCGTCGGTGAAGCGGGTTGGGGCGTGCCAGAACGCAGCGGTGCCGCGATACAGGTCGAGAAACCTCGAGGCTGCGCGCGCGTCCTCGGTGACGATGCCCGCAGCCAGGCCGGATGTCTCGTCATTCGCGATGGTGACCGCCTCGGCAAGCGAGGTGACGGTCGCGACAGACACAGTCGACACGCGATCCGGCTCGCCGGCCCATTCATGGCCGATCGGACGGTCGAGCTCGAGCATGGGCGCAAAGGTGCGAGCGCGTTCCGTGCCGCGCACGTCAACACCTCGTTCGTGTAGGAGATCGACGAAAGCGCCCAGCGAAGGGGCGACAGCCTCGTGAACGAGCAACAAGTTGAGACGGTTGCAGACCCCGAGCCGGTCGAGGCTCGCCACGACCAGTTCGCGCGCACGTTCGAGGTCCGCGCCTTCGTCCACGTAGAGGAGACCGCCACCCTCCGCGTGCGCCAGCGTGCGCACGCCGTTCGCCGCAGCGGAGTGTGCGAGCGCCGCAGTCGTCGCGCCGCTGCCGCGCAGGATCACGAGCGGGACCTCCCGGGGAAGGGAGACGAGCGCGAACGCACCGGCTCGCTCGGCCGCACGTACGAGGCCGACCGCCGCCGGCG
>JALYLO010000174.1 GCA_030774175.1 Actinomycetota bacterium | reverse complement strand
CTCCAGGCCAGCGACGTGCTGATGCGAGTCGGCTCGATCAAGTCCCTCGCCAAGATCGGCGATCCGATCGCTGCACCCGACCTCTACGACGTTGCGACCGGCACCGACGCTTTTGGCGTGCGGATGGAAGCAGCGTTTGCCCTTGGGCAGCTTGGCGATCCTCGCGGCGCGAAGCTGATTTGTTCGATGCTTTGGGAGGAGCACAACCCCTATGGCCGTTGGTATCGCAGGTGGGCTTCAAGACGGCTCGTGGATCTGCGTGCCGTCGATGCGATCCCTCAGTTAGATTAGAGACGGCGAAGAGCGGCGCAGGGCTGATCGGGCGGTGGCGTCTGAGGCGATCCATCAAAGCCCTAAAGGAGTGCGCGCCAGTGTAAGACCTCGGGCTGGGCGCGTCTCTCGGGTGGTCTCCGTCGCCTGCGCCAGTGTGCGTCTATGCCCCCTGAGCGGATGTCGCCGTCGCATCGCCTGGAATCGAATCGTGAAGTCCCGTTATCGCACGTCGAAGGCCCGGACTCCTGTGCGTGTGGAAGCTCCACTCACTGCCCGTCCGACCGCGCACAGTGATCACCACATCGAGCAGGGCCGAGCCAGCCTGCATTGAGACGGACTGGCACTCTCCGGTCGCGAGCGACACGGGACGGGCACCCTTACCACTGGAGTACTTGCTTGGTGACCAGGTCAGGCCGGAAGTCGTGATGGAAAGCTCCCCCGGAAACTTCCGCAAGCGATTGCCGTCGGGACAGTAATCCGCTGAGGACGCGAACGCCGAACCGGGCACGACCGCAGCCTTCCGTCGCCACGAAAGCGCGATCAACACCAGACCAAGCGCGATCGCGCCGATGATCCACCAGATGCCATGGCCCTCGTATACGAAGGCCGCAAGGAACAACGCGGCCGCAGCCACTCGTGAGAGAAGCGACAGCCGCGAGGCACGACTGCGCGGCGTGATCCTGTCGGGCACGCTCTCATTATCGAGCGCCACTCCCCGAGCGCAAGGCGCGTGGCCTGGGCCAGCGTCCTCTCACCTGAACCACGAGGGCGGTGATTTCGCGGCAGTCCGAGCCTTGAGGTCACCACCCGCCGAACGCGGCCCCGTCCACGCAACGAGGGTGTGTGCGTTGCAGGGAATCTCTCCGCTGGCAACGCCCTCCTGGAGGCCCCTACACCTAAAGACCTTCGCGGATCCTTCCGGCGACCGCGGCCATCTCGAGCTTCGCGCCCGTCACGTCCTTCAGGAGCTCGTCCGCCGTCGGTCCCTGGCCGAGCGACCACAGCTCCCGCAGCAGCTCGCCGGCGTCGCGGCGCGCGAACCACTCGTTGCCGAACTCGCCGCGCAGGAACTCGCGCAGCTGCGCCTCGAAGGCCCAGGAGCGCAGGTACCCCGTCACGTAGAAGCTGCCGTCGATGTCGTCGAGGTAGCTCTCGCCGTACACCGGCAGCTTCAGCGCGTCGCTGAGGATCTCGACGTAGCGGCCCTGCATCGACTTCACGTCTTCCGTCTGGAAGTACTCGATCTCGTAGAGCAGCTTCGCGGAGTAGCGGCGCACGAAGTAGAGGAGTGAGACGGCGCCGTCGTGCGTGAGCTGATCGACGCGAGGGACGTCGAGGCGCCGGTTCAGCCACGCCGCATCGGTGACGAGGTGCTGCAGCAGCATCGCCCATCCCTCGGTGACCGCCATGTCCCCGAGGCGCCTCGCCTCCATCGACAGGTCTGCGCTCGTGTTCGCGTAGTGCTCGGTGTGCCCCGCCTCGTGGAAGAGCGCCTCCCAGTCGTCCTTGCCGCCGATCGGCTGGATGACCAGCATCACCTTGCCCGGCACCTCGATCGGCGCGCAGAACGCGCGCGGGGACTTCGACGGCCGCGACTCCAGGTCGAGGTGCACGTTCTCCTGCGAGCGCAGGTCGATGCCCAGGTCGGTCAGGGTCGACTCGAGCGCCGGGAGCATGCGGTCGGAGGGGTAGATGGCGTCGAACTCGGAGGCGCGGAAGAGGCGCGCGACGTCCCACGGCCGTGCGTCGGTCAGGCCGATCCCGAGCCGTGAGCGGAAGAGCAGGTCGCCTTCGCGCTCCCAGAGCTTCTCGGTCTCCTCGAGCACCGCGCGACACTCGCCCGCGAGCGAGTCGAGGTGGAAGCCGAAGCCCTCGTAGAGCTCGTAGTAGTTGCGGGCGTCGAGCCGGCGGACCGCTTCGCGATCGATCTCCGCCGCGTCGAGGTACACCGGATTCAGGTGCTCGTCGAGCAGCCGGACGCGCGCCTCGTCGAGCCGCTGCCGGGCGTCGCGGTCGGGCTCGTTCGACAGCGCGACGCGCAGCATCCGGTACGGGATCGTCTCACCGTCGACCGTCGCCTCGAGCTCGGCCTCGGCCTTGGCGAGCCGCTCCTGGTGCTCGCGCGTCAGGTTCCCGAGGAAGCCCTCGCACGCGAACCGCCACAACTCGGTCGGGGCACCCTTCATGGCCTGTGCCGTCTCGAGCTTCGTCAGCTCCTCGTGGCGCTCGTAGACCTGCTCCACGTCGAGTGTCTCCTTCAGCCCTGCGAAGTGGAGGTAGTACTCCTCGTCGAGCTCGGCGATGAAGCGGTCCCCGCTGTCGCGGAACGCGTCGATCTCGCGGCTCGTCGGCGGCGCGGCTGACATCGGGGCCTAGGATACGGGCCGGTGCAGGAGCTGACGATCACAACCGAGCGGCACACGCAGCTGATCGACATCACGCAGCAGGTGCGGGCCGCCGCCGCAGGCGCTCACGGCGCCGCGGTGCTCGTCTACGTCCCGCACACGACCGCGGGGCTGACGATCAACGAGCACGCCGATCCGCTCGTCGCGCGCGACTTCGAGACGGCGCTCGAGCGGATCGCGCCGGAGGGCTGGGGGTGGCAGCACGTCGAGGAGGGTGAGGAGAACGCGCCGTCGCACATCCGGGCTGCGTTGATGGGGCCGCAGGTGCTGATCCCGCTACGCGACGGGGAGCTGGCGCTCGGCACCTGGCAGGGCGTGTTCTTCTGCGAGCTCGACGGCCCTAGGACGCGTAGCGTCTACCTGACGGTGCTGGCTTAACCTTTCCATCGTGGCTGCGCCCGTCCAGCGAGATCAGGAGCTCGAGCTCACGATCGACTCGCTCGCCTTCGGGGGGAACGGTGTCGCGCGCCTCGACGGGTTCGTCGTCTTCGTACGCCGGGGCCTGCCGGGAGACACGGTTCGGGCGCGGGTGACGAAGGTGCAGCGCCGCCACGCCGAGGCGCTCGCGACCGAGATCCTCGCGTCGGGCCCGCAGCGCATCGACGCACCGTGCGCCCACTATCCGGCCTGCGGCGGCTGCCGCTTCCAGGACCTCGCTTATGCGTCGCAGGTCGCGACCAAGGAGCAGTGGGTGCGCGACTCGCTCCAGCGGCTCGCCGCGCTCACGGACGTGCCGCTCGAGCCGATTCTCCCCGCGGCTTCGCAGTTCCACTACCGCAACAAGATGGAGTACTCGTTCTCGCAACTCGAGGACGGACCGACGCTCGGCCTGCACAAGGCGGGCCGCTGGGACCAGGTGCTCGAGATCGAGAAGTGCTGGCTGGCGACCGACCTCGGCAACGCGATCCGCAACCGCGTACGCGACTGGGCGCGCGAGGAGAAGCTCCAGGCCTACGACCAGGAAACGCACGACGGCTACCTGCGGCACCTCGTGCTCCGCGAAGGCCGGAACACCGGCCAGGCCCTCGTTCAGCTCGTGACCGCACGCGGCGAGCGGTTCGACCGCGAGCGGCTGATCGAAGTGCTGACGGCGTTTCCGG
>JALYLO010000173.1 GCA_030774175.1 Actinomycetota bacterium | reverse complement strand
CCTCGACGAGATACGGGTGGAGGTCGCTCTCGCTCTTCGCCGTGTAGATCGATCCCTCGGGATCGACGCCGACGATCTGCACCTCGGGGTTGCGCTCCTTGAGGTACCGCCCGACGCCGCTGATCGTGCCGCCGGTGCCGACCGAGATCACCACCGCGTCGATCTCGCCGCCGGTCTGCTCCCAGATCTCGGGCCCCGTCGTCAGGTAGTGCGCCTCGGGGTTCGACATGTTCGAGTACTGGTCGGGCTTGAAGCCGCCGGGGATCTCCTCCGCGAGGCGCGACGACACCGAGTAGTACGACTCGGGTGAGTCGTGTTCGACGGCCGTCGGCGTGATCACGACCTCCGCGCCGTAGCCGCGCAGCATCGCGATCTTTTCCTGGCTCATCTTGTCGGGCATCACGAAGATGCAGCGGTAGCCCTTCTGCGCCGCGGCGATCGCGAGACCCACGCCGGTGTTGCCCGAGGTGGGCTCGACGATCGTCCCGCCGGGCCGGAGCTTCCCGTCGCGCTCCGCCGCCTCGATCATCGCGAGGCCGATGCGGTCCTTGTTCGATCCCCCGGGATTCATGAACTCGAGTTTCGCGAGGATGACGCCGGGGACGTCCCGGGAGATGCGGTCGAGGCGCACGATCGGCGTCGAGCCGACCAGGTCGAGCACAGTGGGGTACCTCTCTGCCATCTGCAGCGGAAGCGTACAGCGGCCTTCGGCCCGTTCCCCGGATCGCGAAGCCAGGCGAGCTCTCGAGGGTCAAGGAAGACGCCAGAAGGCGCCGGTGAGGCCCAGGCGACCGAGGATCGCCTGGTTCTCAGCGCGCGTCCGCGGCTGCCAATCGGGCGCAAGCCGCGTGTCCCACCAGGCGAAGGCGAGCTCGCTCAACCTGCTCACCGGGATGGTGGCACCCGGTGACCGGGCGCCGAGCCAGCGGTCGATGTGCTCCTCCGACCGGAAGAGGTTCATTGTGCTTCAGGTGAAAACGATGTCGGCCCACCAGCGCTCGGCTGGGACCAGACAGTGGAAGAGGAGGTCGTCGGGAGTCGGCGACGCATCAACGACCTCGACCTCGACCGGCTCGCCGCAATCAGGGCAGGACGACTCGATCACGCCGTCCTCGTCCAGCGCCGCGAGGATCCCGAAAGCATCCCACGCGCAATTCGCGTACCACCAGCGGTCGCGCGCATGAACGCGATATGAGGTGGGCACAGCCGAGAACGGATTGGCCATCCGAAGCTCGTCGGTGGTGGTGTCGAGGACGACCGCGTGCGCATCGTGCAGTCGACGCCACCCCTCCTTGACCTGGAGCTCTGCCCCGAGCTCGGACGCAGCCGGCGCGCGTCCAAGCTCGACGAAGCGGGCGTAGGTTCGGTTCCGCAGCTCGAGGTCGGCTGCGTCCACTCAGGCCGCCACCGCCGCTCCTTCGACCGTCGCCAGCTCGGCGGGCCGGACGAGCACGAGCGTCGCGACGAGCCCGACCACGGCGATGCCGACCGTCACCCAGAACGCCCACTGCGAGCCGCTCGTGAACGCGTTCGCGAACGGGCGGCCGGTCTTCGCCAGGTGGTTGAAGTGGGTGAGCGAGACCGACGAGGTCACCGCCACGCCGATCGCGCCGCCGACCTGCTGGGCGGTGTTGATCAGGCCCGACGCGAGGCCCGCCTCGTGGCCCTCGACCCCGGCGAGCGCCGCGATCGAGACAGGGATGAACGTGAAGGGAAGCGCGAAGCCCACGAGCAGGTAGCCGGGTAGGAGGTCGGTCCAGTAGGACGCGTGCACCGGAATCTGGGTGTACCAGAGCATCCCGGCGATCATCGCGAGGAAGCCGATCGCCATCACCGTCTTCGGCCCGATCTTGGTGACGAGCGCCTGCGCTACCCCGGCCCAGAGGATCGCCGTGCCCGCGGTGGCCACGAAGGTGATGCCGGTCTTCAGGGCCGACCACCCGAGCACGTTCTGCACGTAGAGGGTCAAGATGAAGAAGTTTGCGAAGACGACGGCGCCGAGCAGAAGCCCCGCCACGTTGGCGCCGGCCACGGTGCTGACGCGGAAGATGCGGAACGGCATCAAGGGGTCGTTCGCACGCGACTCGATCACGAGGAACGCCGCCAGCAAAATGGCTGCGAGCGCCAGCCTGGAGATCGTCCAGCCGGAGATCCAGCCGTGCGACGGGGCGTTGGACACGCCGTAGACGAGCAGCGCGAGCCCTGCCGTGACAGTGACCGCACCCGCGACGTCCTGCGAGCTGTCGCGGTCCGAGCGGCTCTCGCGCACGAAGCGCGGTGCCAGTGCCAGCGCCAGGACGCCGACGGGGACGTTGACGAAGAAGATCCACTCCCAGCCGAGGTACTTGGTGAGCACGCCGCCCGCGAGTACGCCGACGGCGGCGCCTGAGCCTCCGATCGCACCCCAGATCCCCAGCGCCTTGTTGCGCTCGGGGCCTTCGTCGAACATCGTCGTGATGATCGAGAGGGCGGCGGGCGAGATGATCGCCGCGCCGAGGCCCTGGAAGGCGCGCGCCGCAATCAGCACGCCCTCGGACCAGGCGAGCCCGCAGAGGAAGGACGCGACGGTGAAGAGCGCGACGCCGACGTAGAACACGCGCCGGCGACCGAGCAGGTCGGCGGCGCGCCCGCCGAGCAGCAGGAAGCCGCCGAACGTGATCGCGTACGCCGTGATCACCCACTGCAAATTGTCGCGTGAGAAGTCGAGCGCCTTGCCGATCGACGGCAGCGCCACGTTGACGATCGACACGTCGAGGACGGTCATGAAGAACGCTGCGCAGACGATGGCAAGCGCCTTCCAGCGCAGCGGATCAGACTCAGGCATGTGGTGCGCTCCTCCTTCCGTGGTGGTTCCCTTTGCGCGCTCGCAACGCGACCCGGCCCGATGCTATTCCGGAGAGCGGCCGATGTGAGTGCACCATTCCGAAAGTCTCGCGCGCCCTGGCGGCTGCAAAGCTGCGCCGGGCTGCGTCCTCGGTCGCCTCGATAGAACACCGCTATCGGGGCTCCCTGCGTCCTTGCCCGACTTGCTTTTCGCCGGCCAGGATCATCACGGAACCTCCGGAACGGTGCACTAGAACTCCGGCCCGCGGCCGGAGTCAGTGGCGGAAGTGGCGACGGCCGGTCAGCACCATCGCCGCACCCGCGGCGCGCACCGACTCGACGACTTCCTCGTCGCGGCGCGAGCCTCCCGGCTGGATGATCGCCGTGACGCCTGTATCGAGTGCGATCTGCGGCCCGTCGGCGAACGGGAAGAACGCGTCGCTCGCAAGCACAGATCCGTGGAGGTCGTGGCCGTGCTCGCGCGCCTTCGCGACCGCGATCCGAACGGAGTCGACGCGGCTCATCTGCCCGGCGCCGATGCCGATTGTCTGCAGGTCGCGCGCGAGCACGATCGCGTTCGAGGAGACGTGCTTGCAGACCCGCCAGGCGAACAGCAGGTCGCCCCACTGCCTCTCGGCGAGCTCGCCGCTCACGATCTCCATCAACTCGCGATTCTCGATGTCCGAGTCCCGTTCCTGGACGAGGAGCCCGCCGAGCACGCGCTTGTAGTCGCGCTCACCGGGCGTCTGCGAGCGGCGGTCGCGATCGCGGAGGATGCGCATTGACTTCTTCGACCGCAGGGCCCCGATTGCGGCATCCTCGAACTCGGGGGCGAGCAGTACTTCGACGAAGTGCTCGGCGATGCGGCGCGCGAGCGCCGGCGCGACGGGGCGGTTGACGATCGCCACGCAGCCGAAGGCCGAGACGGGATCGGCGGCGAGCGCGCGTTCCCAGGCCTCCTCGATCGTCGCCGCGGCGGCGACACCGCACGGGTTCGCGTGCTTGACGATCACGACGGCCGGCAGTGCGAACTCGCCGATGATGCGTCGAGCCGCCTCGAGGTCGACGAGGTTGTTGTACGAGAGGTCTTTGCCGCCCAACTGCTCGACCTGGGAGAGCAGGTGCCGGCGCGTGCCCTCTTCGCGGTAGTACGCCGCGGCCTGGTGGGGGTTCTCGCCGTAGGGGAGGACCCTCACCTTTTCGAAGGCGAGCGTCAGCTGCTCGGGGAACCGCTCGGTCTCTCCGAACCACGTCGCGATCGCCGCCTCGTAGGCGGCGGTCGTCGAGAACGCGGCGGCCGCCAGGCGGCGGCGGGTCTCGCGCGTCACCTCGCCGTGCTCCCGCAGCTCGTCGAGGACGAGCTCGTACTGCTCGGGGCGCGACACGGCTGCGACATGCACGAAGTTCTTCGCCGCGGCCCGCAGCATCGATGGGCCGCCGACGTCGATCATCTCGACCGCCTCGGCCTCGGTGACGCCCCGGCGGCCGGCGACCGATGCAAACGGGTAGAGGCTCACGCACACGAGATCGAAGAAGTCGATCTCGTGACGCGCGAGCGTCTCGACGTCCTCCGCCAGGTCGCGCCGCGCAAGGATTCCCGCGTGGATGCGGGGGTGCAGCGTCTTGACGCGACCGCCGAGCATTTCGGGCGCGGCCGTCACCTCCTCGACCCGCGTGACCGCAAGTCCCTGCTGTTCGAGGAACGAGGCTGTGCCCCCCGACGAGACGAGCTCCCAGCCCAGGTCGGCAAGCCCGCGCCCGAGCACCTCGACGCCGAACTTGTCCCAGACACTGATCAGCGCCCTGGGCACCGGGCCTCCGTGCAGAGCTCGCCGACCACCGCGGGCAGTAGTCGGTGTTCGATCGCGTGGATGCGCTCGAGGAGCGTCTCGCGCGGCTCGATCGGAACGCTCTCTCGGCGGATCACCGCGCCGGTGTCAAGCCCTTCGTCGACGTAGTGCACGGTGACGCCCGTTGTCTCGACGCCTGCGGCGAGTGCGTCGTCGATCGCGTGCGCGCCCGGGAACGACGGCAGGAGCGACGGGTGCACGTTCACGATCCTTCCGGGGAAGCGATCGAGGAACGGCCTGGTGAGCAGGTGCATGTAGCCCGCCAGCACGACGAGCTCGACCTCGTGCTCCTCGAGCCACGTCGCCATCACGAGGTCACGCTCGGCCCGGTCGGCGTGACAATCGAGCGAGAACGTCGCCGTCGGGATCCCCGCCTCGCACGCTCGCCGGAGCGCAGGGGCGTCCTTGCGGTTCGAGGCGACGGCCGCCACGGGCAGCCCGCCATCGATCAGCGCCTGCAGGTTCGTTCCGTTGCCCGAGACGAGGACGCCGATCACACCACCCTCCCGATCACCGTCTCACCGGGCAGCGTCTCCGCGACGACGGCACACCAGCCGATGCCCAGGTTGAACACGCGCCGCAGCTCGTTCTCCTCGACGTGCCGCGCGAGCCACTCGAAGACCGGCGGCCGCGGCCACGCGCCCCAGTCGAGCTCGGCACGAACGCCGGCCGGCAGCACGCGCGCCACGTTGCCGAGGATGCCGCCGCCGGTGACATGCGCGAACGCCTTCGCGCGGCCTCGCAGGGCCCTGGCGACGTCGAGGTAGAGCCGGGTCGGCGCAAGCAGGTCCTCTCCGTCGTAGTCCTCGTCCTCCAGCAACCGGCGCACGAGGGTGAATCCGTTCGCGTGTACGCCGGCCGACGCGAAGCCGACCACGAGGTCGCCGGGCGCGACGGTCGACCCGTCGATCACGTCGCCGCGCGCGACCACCCCGACGCACGTCCCGGCGAAGTCCAGCTCCCCCTGCGCATAGACGCCCGGCAGCTCGGCGGTCTCGCCGCCGACCAGTGCGACACCGGCTTCCCGGCA
Organism: Actinomycetota bacterium; assembly: GCA_030774175.1. The sequence continues at coordinate 3,280 of JALYLO010000173.1, read as the reverse complement.
GACGTCGGCGGCCCCTTCGACGAGCGCCGCCACCTCCTCGAGCCGGATCTCGTTGGCAGCGACGTAGTCGAGCAGCATCAGCGGCCGTGCCCCGCACGTGAGGACGTCGTTGATGGAGTGGGCCGCGAGGTCGGCCCCGCAATCGCGCAGGCGCCCGCGCGCCCGGGCCACGATCAGCTTGGTGCCGACGCCGTCGGTCGATGCGGCGAGCAACTGCTCGCCGTCGAGTGGATGCAGCCCCGCGAAAGCGCCGAACCCGGTCGCGCCCGTCGACTCGACGGCCGCGCGCACGCGCTCGACGACCGAGTCGGCCGTCGCCAGCGAGACTCCCGTCGCTTCGTAGGTGTGCTCCGTACTCCCCAGAGCGAGGAGTCTACGACTGCGCCCGGCCGGTCACGCAAGCTTCTACGCGAATCGCTCGCCGGCGAGCTCGGGCCGGCCCTCCGGGCCGCCCGCGAGGAACGACACGGCCGTCTCCCCAACGAGGACGGCATCGCCTTCGGCCTCGAGTCCGAGCAGGTCGGCCAGCGCGCCTGCCGTCGTCTGCGGGTCGTCGGCGCGGAGTTGGAGCTCGGTCAGGCGAAACGCGTCCCGGTCCTCGAGCAACTCGTCGATCCACTCGCGCGGAGGGTGCACCTCGACGCGGTAGCCGGCGTTGGTGGCGATGAACGTGCGGCGCCCGACGTGCTCCTGGATGCGGAGGCTCGCTGCCACAGCCCGGTTGAGCACAGCCTGGAACTCCTCCTCGTCCAGGGCCACGCCGATGTGGTCGACCCGCGGGATGCGCCAGTGGCCCGGCTGGACGACGACGTTCACCGACCCGCGTTCGAGCTCCGAGAGCCGGAGCTTGAAGCCGTCGCGATCGAGCTTCTCCCACGAGTCGCCAGACTCGACGGCGACGTGGTCGTCGCCGATCCGGCCGTAGCGTGCGATGAGGTCGAATCCGAGCTTGCCGACGTAGCGAGCCTCGACGTCGCGGAGCTCCGAGGTGACCAGGTGGTAGTGGAAGAGATACATCGAGGCAGCACCCCCGAAGTGAAGGAACGGGCGAGGCTCTAGTTTTCCAGGGGCGTGCAGTCCGTGTCGCTTCTCACCCCGTGGAGCTTCGAACCGCTCCAAACCCTGCCGACGGTTCTCGCGGCGCTCCTCTACGTGCGGAGGGCCCGCTTGCTCGCCCGGCGGGGCCAGCCGGTGCCCCGCGTGCGCCAGGCGAGCTTCTGGATCGGAATCGCGCTGGTCGTCCTCGCGCTCAACTCGCCGATCGACCACCTCGGCGAGGAGCACTTCTTCTTCATGCACATGCTTCAGCACGTCATCCTCGGCGACCTCGCGCCGCTCGCCTTCGTCGTCGGGCTGACGGGGCCGCTGCTGCGGCCGGTGCTGAAGGTCAAGCTCGTCGAGCGCCTGCGCGTGCTCGCCCACCCGCTCGTCGCGCTGCCGGTCTGGGCGGTCGACCTCTACGTCTGGCACATCCCGTTCCTCTACGACGCGGCACTCCACTCGAGCGCGGTGCATGCGCTCGAGCACTTCCTCTTCTTCTCCTGCGGCTGCCTGATCTGGGAGCCGGTCGTCGAGACGCTGCCCGCACCGGCCTGGTTCGGCACCGGGGTGAAGATCGGCTACATCTTTGGCGTCCGGCTGATCGAGACCGTGCTCGGCAATGTCTTCATCTGGTCGAGCTCAGCCTTCTACAGCCCCTACCGGCACGCGCCGGAATGGGGCATCACGCCAGCGCACGACCTCAACCTCGGCGGGGTCGTGATGATGGCCGAGGGGTCGGTGGTCACGCTCGGCGCCCTCGTCTGGCTCTTCCTGCGCCTTGCCTCGGAGGGCGAACTGCGGCAGCGTCTGCTCGAGCAGGGCCTCGATGCGCGCCAGGTGAAGCGGGCCGTTCGCTACGGCCGTGCCAACGACCTCGGCGTCCGGCGCTGAGGTCCCAGGAGCCTCAGACGACGGCTTCGAAGCGGTGCTTAGCCGCGTCGGCCGGGATCCGGGTCGGATACTCGCGGGTCAGGCAGGCGCGGCAGAGCGCGGTCTCGGGCCGCCGGGTCGCAGCCTGGAGCCCGTCGAGCGAGATGTAGGCGAGGCTCGTCGCCCCGATCGCAGCGCGCACCTCCTCGACGGTCGAGTGGGACGCGATCATCTCGTCCTCAGACGCGAGGTCGATGCCGTAGTAGCAGGGCGAGACCACAGGCGGCGACGAGACCCGGACGTGCACCTCCGCGGCGCCGGCGTCGAAGAGCATCTGCACGATCTGCCGCGTCGTCGACCCGCGCACGATCGAATCGTCAACGACGACCAGCCGCTTCCCCTCGACCTCGGCGAGCGGATTGAACTTCATGCGAATCCCCTGTTCCCGCATGCCCTGCTCGGGCTGGATGAAGGTGCGCCCGACGTAGCGGTTCTTGATCAGCCCCTCGCTGAACGGGATGCCCGTCGCTCGCGCGAACCCGATCGCGGCCGGCGTGCCCGAGTCCGGGATCGGCAGGACGAGGTCGGCCTCGACCGGTGCCTCGGCCGCAAGCCGCTCGCCCATGCGCACGCGCGCTCCGTGCACCTCGACGCCGGCGAGCCGCGTGTCGGGCCGGGCGAGGTAGAAGAACTCGAAGATGCACAGCGCGCCCTCGCCGGCAGGCTCGATTGCCTGGATCGACCGGAGCCCGTTCTCGTCGGCGATCACGAGCTCGCCGGGGCGCACGTCGCGCTCGAAGGTCGCGCCCACGAGGTCGAGCGCGCAGGTCTCGGAGGCGACGACGGGATCGTCGCCGAGGCGCCCGAGAGCGAGCGGGCGGAACCCGTGCGGGTCGCGGAAGGCGAAAAGCTTGCCCTCGGCGAGCCCAACCACCGTCGCCGCGCCCTCGAGCCGCGTCATCGCCCCGACGATCGCCTCCTCGAGCGGCCGCTCGTCGTCGGCGATCAGCGCGGCGATCACCTCGGAGTCGGAGCTCGACGCAAGCGTCTTGCCGGCGGCGGCGCGCAGCGGGGTCGCGTTCACGAGGTTCCCGTTGTGGCCGAGCGCGACCGTCCGCTCACGACCGTGATGAAGGAGCGGTTGCGCGTTTGCCCAGGCGTTGCCGCCCGTCGTCGAATAGCGCGTGTGGCCGATCGCGTACTCGCCGCGCAGCGCGGACAGGCTGCGCTCGTCGAAGACCTGGGGGACGAGCCCGAGGTCGCGCACGGCCGTGAGGCGCCCGCCCTCGCAGACGGCGATCCCCGCGGATTCCTGCCCGCGGTGCTGCAGCGCATAGAGGCCGAAGTAGGTGAGCCGTGCGACGTCGCG
>JALYLO010000172.1 GCA_030774175.1 Actinomycetota bacterium | reverse complement strand
CGACAGCCGCCGCATCGCGTTCCGGATCGAGGTCTCTGATGGTCATACTCGCCATGTGCTCGCCGCCATCCTGACGATCGGGAACGAGCTCGTCTCGGGCGACACCGAGAACACGAACGCCTCCTGGCTCGCGCGCAGGCTCGAGTCGCTCGGGGTGCAGGTCGTGCTCGGTGCCGCCGTGCCCGACGAGACCGGCCGGATCGTCGACTTCGTTCGCCGCGAGGCCGCGCGAGTCGACCATCTGATCGTCACGGGCGGTCTCGGGGGGACGCCTGACGACATCACCCGTGAGGCGCTGGCGGCGGCGTTCGAGGTCCCGCAGGTGATCGTCCCCGCGCTCGCCGATGACCTGCGCGCGCGCTTCCGCGGCGATCCCGAGTACGCGGCCCGCTGGGCCGCGCTGCCGCACGGATCGCTCCCGCTCGAGAACCCACTCGGCGGCGCGCCCGGGTTCCGGATCGCAAACGTCTGGGTGCTGCCGGGCCTCCCACGCGAGATGGAGGCGATGTTCGACCTCTACGCCGACGAGCTGCGCGGCGACGCGCCGATCGGGTCGTGGCGACGGCTCTACCGCACCCGCGAGTCGGCGATCGCCCCCGCGCTCGTGACGGCGACGGAGCGCTGGCCGGGCGTCGGCGTCGGCTCCTACCCGTCCTTCGCTGCCGCCGGGCCGGAGGTCGAGGTGGTGCTGAAGTCGGCCGATCCGGACGCGCTCGCGGCGGCCGTGGCCTGGCTGGAGAGCGAGCTCGACCGCCTCACCTGACGGCTACGATCGACCGGGTGCCCGTAACCCAGCCCGACACGTACCTGGCCGACCTGAACCCCGCCCAGCGGGAGGCGGTCGTGACCACCGAGGGCCCCCTGCTCGTGATCGCGGGAGCCGGCTCCGGCAAGACGCGCGTGCTGACGCATCGCGTCGCGCACCTGCTCACGGCCTGCGGCGTGAAGCCGAACGAGATCCTCGCGATCACGTTCACGAACAAGGCCGCGAACGAGATGAAGGAGCGCGTGACGCGCGATCTCGGGCCGATCACGCGCGCGATCTGGATCATGACGTTCCACTCCGCGTGCGGGCGGATGCTGCGCAGCGAGGCCGAGCGGCTCGGCTACCGCTCGAACTTCACCATCTATGACCAGGCCGACCAGGTGCGGGTCGTGAAGGCGTGCCTCGAGGAGCTCGAGCGCGATCCGAAGCGGTTCGTCCCACGTGGCATCCACGCGCAGATCTCGAATGCGAAGAACCAGCTGATCGGGCCGGACGAGTACGCCTCACGCGTCGCGAGCTTCTACGACCAGACGGTCGCCGACGTTTACTCGCTCTATCAGCGGCGGCTCTTCGCCTCGAACGCCGTCGACTTCGACGACATGCTGATGCTCACGGTCGACGTGCTTCAGCGCTTCCCCGAGGCGCGCGAGAAGTGGTCGAAGAGCTTCCGCTACGTGATGGTCGACGAGTACCAGGACACGAACCACGCGCAGTACGTGCTGCTCAAGCTGCTCGCGAAGGAGCACCAAAACCTGATGGCGGTTGGCGATCCGGATCAGTGCCTTGTCGCGGGGACGCTGGTGACGATGGCCGACGGCTCGAAGAAGCCGATCGAGCAGGTTCGCGCCGGTGACGAGGTTCTCTCGTGTTTCGGCAGCGGCAACTTCCGTCCCGCGCGCGTGATGCGGACGCACAGGTCCAAGCTACGCGCAGGCGTGGCGATCACGACTCGAGGCGGCCGGCGGATCGTCTCGACGCCCGAGCACATGCACTTCGCGGGCTTCAAGGCGGGAAGGACGCCGCAACTCCACATGACCTATCTCATGTGGAAGAGCGGTTCCGGTTTCCGCGTTGGTACGTCGCGCACGTACACGAACGGCCAGCCGCGTTCGGCCGCGGGCCTGTCCATTCGGCTGAATGGCGAGCACGCCGATGCAGCGTGGGTCATCGGGGTGCACGAAGACGAGGCCGAGGCGAGGATGAATGAGACGCTGCTCTCGCTTCGCTACCGCCTGCCGACGCTCCCCTTCGTGGCGCGCCCGCGTACCGGCTCCGAGCGCCAGAGCGTCGTTTGCGACCAGAAGCTGCTCGACCGCCTCTTCCGTGAGGTCGACACGGCGAGTGGCGCGGAGCTCCTGCAGGACGAGGGCTTGAGCTTTGGCCATCCGCACTTCAGCTCTGCGACGACGACGCAAGGTGGTGCGCGTGTGCGTCGTCGGCTCACCGTTGCGCTGTGTGGGGATCCGCGAGGCGACTTTCCACAGCACCGCATCAGCCTGTTCGGGTACGACGAGGAGGGCCGCCGGGCGCTCGAGGGCATTGGGTTGTCGCTTCGCCCCGCGTACAAGGGCTCGAGCGGGTGGCGCTTCGAGACCTCGCATTCCGACGTCGCGAAGATCGCCGAAATCATCGAGCGCATCCAGGAGGTGCTCGAGGTCTCGGTGCGCTACACCGCGCGGCTTGCCAACTCTGACGGCGCGCTCGGGAAAGAGCGCAACTCGCTGCCGTTCATGCCGGCTTCGGCGGTGCGCCCGGGCATGCTGATGGTCACGGGAGACGGCGAGTTCGACATCGTCGAGAGCGTCGAGCCGGTGATCCTGGACGAACCGGTCTACGACCTCGACATCGAGCGCACCCACAACTTCGTCGCGAACGATCTGGTGACGCACAACTCGATCTACGCCTTCAGAGGCGCCGACATCCGCAACATCCTCGAGTTCGAGCGCGACTTCCCGAACACGAAGGTGATCCCGCTCGAGCAGAACTACCGCTCGACGAACACGATCCTGAACGCCGCGAACCACGTGATCTCCCACAACCGCGAGCGCAAGGAGAAGAACCTCTGGTCCGACCTCGGCGAGGGGGAGCCCGTGCGCGTGGTCGAGACGGAGGACGAGCACGCCGAGGCGCGGTTCGTCGCCGCCGAGATCGCGGCGCTGATCGAACTCGGCTACAGCTCGTCTGAGATCGCCGTCGTCTACCGCACGAACGCGCAGAGCCGCGTGCTCGAGGACGTGCTCGTGCGTCAGGGCGTGGCGTACATCGTGATCGGGGGCCCGCGCTTCTACGAGCGGGCCGAGATCAAGGACGCGATCGCGTACCTCCAGGTACTCGACAATCCGAACGACGCCGTCTCGCTGATGCGGATCGCGAACCGGCCCCGGCGCGGCATCGGTGACACCTCGATCGCCCGGCTGGTCACCTACGCCGACGGGCTCGGTACCTCGCTTTGGGAGGCGATGGCGAGGCCGGAGGCGGCGGGGGTCGCCGCGGCGTCCGCGCGCGCCGTCACCGGCTTCCGCAACGTGATGGAGAGCCTGATGGCGACCGCGAGCGACGCCACCGTCGCGACGATCCTCGAGGCGGTGCTCGACCGCACCGGCTTCGTCGAGTCGCTCGAGGCCGAGCGGACGATCGAGGCGCGCGGGCGGATCGAGAACCTCGAGGAACTGGTCGGCGTCGCGCGCGAGTACGACATCGCCGCTGCAAGCACAGCAGCGCCTGGGCCCGCGCTCTCAGGTTTCCTGCAGGAGATCTCGCTCTACTCCGACCAGGACGCCCTGCGGGATCCGGAAG
>JALYLO010000171.1 GCA_030774175.1 Actinomycetota bacterium | reverse complement strand
CACGCGGCGTCGCTGCGTCAGGCTTTCGCCCATTGCGCAAGATTCCCCACTGCTGCCTCCCGTAGGAGTCTGGGCCGTGTCTCAGTCCCAGTGTGGCTGATCGTCCTCTCAGACCAGCTACGGATCGAAGCCTTGGTGAGCCGTTACCTCACCAACAAGCTAATCCGCCGCGGGCCCGTCCTTGGTCGGAGGCCGAAGCTACCTTTTCCAACCGCTCCGAGAAGCTGTTGGGCCATCCGGTATTAATCCGAGTTTCCTCGGGCTATCCCGGTACCAAGGGTGGGTTACCCACGTGTTACTCACCCGTTCGCCGCTTTCCCCAGGCCCGAAGGCCTGGTTCTCGCTCGACTTGCATGTGTTAAGCGCGCCGCCAGCGTTCGTCCTGAGCCAGGATCAAACTCTCCGTGAAGGTTTTGTTTGCCGACTCGAAAGCCGGCAATCCTTTCACTTCGAGCATGTTGCTCAAAGGCCGTCTCGGCCGTATTCCCGGGACGAATCCCAGGAGCACGACGTTGACGACGAGGTTGAAACCCTCTCCCCCGGGCAGGCCGAAGCCGGCTCGAGGTCGAGGTTCTCGACATCGAAGAACGTTCGCTGTTGAGTTTTCAAAGACCGGTGCCGTGACCGAACTGACGGCGCAAAAAAGGCCTCCGACTCGCGCCAGGGGCCTCCGAGAAAGCGAATCGTAGCGAATACGAGTCGGGGCTGGAGGCTCCTATGGTCGAGTAACAGGGCTTTCCTGCGCGCGCCCATTCGGACGGCCCGAGAAGTATAGCGACCGGGCCTCTCCTGTCAAAGGGAGAAGCGGCCGAAACGGCGCTTGCCGACCTGCACGAGCGCCCCCGCGAGCTCCACGCGAGGCACGTCGAGCACCCGGGCGGGCTCGCCGTTCACCTTCACAGCTCCCTGCTCGATCAGGCGGCGGGCCGCAGAGGTCGAGCCGACGCCGAAGCGTTCGACGAGGAGCGCCGGCAAGTGCACCGGATCGCCCGCCGGCAACACGACCTCCGGCACCTCCGCGGGCGTTTCATGGCGGCGGACGACCCGCGTGAAATGCTCTTCGGCCTGGCGCGCAGCGGCTTCCCCCCAGGAACGGCCAACGATGAACCTGGCGAGTTCGAGCTTGGCCTCCATCGGTTCGACCTCGGGCACGGGCCGCTCTGCGATCAGCCTCCACCACTGCTCGAGCAGGGAGTCGGGTATCCGCATTGCTTTGCCGAACTGCTCCTCGGGCTCCTCGGCGAGGCCGATGTAGTTCCCGCGCGAGGCGCTCATACCAGTGCCGTCCCAGCTATCGAGGTAGTGGACGGTCAGAGCAATCTGCGGCGCCAGGTCGTATTCCTGCATCACCTCCCTGCCCGTGAGCAGGTTGAAGAGCTGGTCGGTGCCGCCGAGCTCGACGTCCGCCTGGATCGCCACGGAGTCGTATGCCTGCATCAACGGGTACAGCAGCTCGGAAACCGAGATTGGCGCCTTCGCCGCGAAGCGCTTGGCAAAGTCGTCCCGCTCGAGCAGACGCGCAACGGTGGTCGTCCGGGCGAGGCGAAGCAATTCGGCGAAGTCCAGTTTCCCGAGCCACTCGCTGTTGAAGCGAAGCTCGGTCTTGTCGCGATCGATGATTCGGCAGGCAGCATCGAAATAGCGCTGGGCGTGCGCGTCGATGACCGCTGGGTCGATCATGGGTCGTTTTTCCGAACGCCCGGAGGGATCCCCGATGCGCGTCGTGTAATCGCCGACGATCAGAACGCCGATGTGCCCCGCGTTCTGGAAGGCCCGCATCCGCTGCAGCGGGACACCGTTCCCGAGCGTCACGTCGGGCGCCGTCACATCGATCCCCAACTTCACGCGCAGTGGCCGCCCGAGCTCGAGTTTCTCCTGCAGCCCATCTTCCGGCAGCACGTTGGCGGCGTTGCGTGTCAGCTCCGTCACCTCTGCCACACCCATAGCGGGCTAGACTACCCCGGTTCTGGCGCTTTTCCGGAGACATCGCCGCCGGCCGAAACGCCGTCGCATCCGCAAGCTCAGGCTGCTCGCCCTCCTCGCGATTCTCGGGGTCTTGGGCATGGTGTCTTTCACCGTCGGCCTGTTGACCGCGGTGGCCGCGCAGATCCCGAAGCTCGACCCCGCGAAGCAGCACACCCAGGCGAACACGTACGTCTATGCGGCGAATGGGCACACGGTGCTCGCGATCCTGCGGGGCTCACAGGCACGCATCGTGATCCCGTCGAAGGCGATGTCTCCCTGGCTGAAGCACGCGATCGTCGCGATCGAGGACAAGCGCTTCTACGAGCACCGCGGAGTCGACCCGCGCGGCATGGCCCGCGCGCTGTGGGCGGACGTGACGCACCGTGGCACCGTCCAGGGCGGCTCCACGATCACCCAGCAGTTCGTGAAGAACGCGTTCCTGACGAGCCAGAAGTCGATCGGCCGCAAGCTGATCGAGGCCGCGCTCGCCTGGCAGCTCGAGCAGCGCTGGAAGAAGGACCAGATCCTCACCGCATACCTGAACACCGTCTACTTCGGAAACGGCGCCTACGGGGTCCAGCAGGCTTCCCGCGTCTATTTCAGCCACGGCGCTCGAGTGATGAAGCCCGCCGAGGCGGCGCTGCTGGCCGGGATCCCGGAGGACCCGAGCCTCTGGGACCCGGTCTCGCACCCGGCCGCCGCCAAGGCGCGGCGGAACGTCGTGCTGCGACAGCTCTACGCGCAGGGCTACTTGACCCTGAGCCAGTACGTGAACTCACGGGTCTATCCCATGCCCGACCCGACGAAGGTGACCCTGCCCTCGACCCAGGGCATCGCTGCCCCGTACTTCGCGAACTATGTGAAGGACCAGTTGGTGCACCATTACGGGCCGCGCAGGGCGTTCGGCGGTGGCCTGCGGGTGACGACGACGCTCGACGTCGACCTGCAGCAGATCGCGCGCGACGCGATCTCCTCGACGCTCCCTCTTTCGTCCGGTCCCACCGCGGCCCTGGTCGCTCTCGACGCGCACAACGGCGACGTGCTCGCGATGGTCGGCGGCGAGAACTACCACAAGAGCCAGTTCAACCTGGCAACGCAGGGCGAGCGCCAGCCGGGGTCGTCCTTCAAGCCGTTCGTGCTCGCGACCGCCCTGAAGGAAGGCATCTCCCCGTCCAGCATCCTGACATCGCAGAAGCAGGTGACGATCAACGCGGACGGGCGGCTCTGGCAGGTGAACAACTTCGAGGGCGAGGCGCTCGGCCCGATCGACCTCGGAAAGGCGATCGCGTACTCGGACAACTCGGTCTTCTCCCAGCTCACCGCGCTCGTCGGCCCGCGGAATGTGCGCGACACGGCGCGGGCGCTCGGGATCACGACACCCCTCCAGGGGTACTTCGCGATCGGGCTCGGGGCTGAGCCAGCGACGCCCCTCGAGATGGCCCGCGCCTTCACCAGCTTTGCCGACGGCGGCGACCGCATCGACGGCTCCATCTTCGGCAACGAGCCGCGAACCGTCCAGGAGGTGAAGGTGGACGAGCAGGTGCAGGTGAACAACGTGGTTGCGCGGCCCGCGCTCGGCACCGCCGACGAGAGCCATCTGCGTGCTGCGATCGTCGACTCTCTGCTCCAGGGAGTCGTGCAGTACGGCACGGGCACGGCGGCGGCCCTGCCGGGCCGGCAGGTCGCGGGCAAGACGGGCACCACGGAGAACTACGGGGACGCGTGGTTCGTCGGGTACACGCCGCAGCTCGTCGCCGCCGTCTGGGTCGGCTACCCCGACAAGCTCATCCCGATGCTGACCGAGTTCCACGGACGACCGGTGGCGGGCGGCACCTACCCGGCGCTGATCTGGAAGGCCTTCATGTCGAAGGCGCTGCAGCTGAAGGGCCTGCCGCCGGAGAGCTTCCCGTTGCCGCCCTCGCTCTATGCGGCGCCCGTCATGGTGGTGAACCGCGGCGGCGTCCTCTCGCGCGACGACGGGGTCTGCCCCAACCCCTACCAGATGGAGTTCTTCGGTGGGCACGGCCCCTCGAGCGTCGCGACCTGCAAGCCGAACGAGGTCGAGATCCCGGACGTGGTCGGCGAGCAGCTCGCCGCGGCCAAGACCCGGCTCGAGGGCCAGCCGCTGACCCCGTCGGTCGTCTACAAACCCGCGAGGACCGGCGACCGCGTCGGCTACGTGGTCGGGCAGTTTCCGCGCAAGGGCACCGCGTCGTCGCACGACAAGATCACGGTCATCGTCACAAAGTCCCGGCACGGCGTGATCCCGCGCGTGGTCGGGCTGTCGCTTGCCCGCGCGCAGGCGCGCCTGGCGCGCCTGCACCTGAACGTCCGCGTCGAGGGTGGAACGCGCGGCCGAATCGTCGCGCAGTCGCTTCCCGCCCAGACCGCGGCCGCCCCGGGCGTGTCGCTGACGCTCACAGTGAAGCGCCCGAAGCGCGGAACGGGCGGCTGAGGAACCGCGACCCGGCGAGGCCGTAGCGCCACGGCAGCTCGGCGGCCTTCGTGATCCCGATGCGCGGCCCCGTCACGATCTCGACGGGTGCCGTACGGGGGCGCAGCTCGAACGGCGGCCAGTCGAACGGCAGCCCGTCGTGGGCGCGGGTGACACCGAGCGCCTGCGTGAGCCGTCCGGGACCAGAGCAAAGAAGACGCAGCTCGGCGACCCCACGCCGAGCCACCATCTCCTCCACCCCGTGGGTCGGTTCGAGCGCGCGGACGAGGACGGCGCCCGCAACTCCCGCGTCCTCACACACGACGTTCAGGCACCAGTGGATACCGTAGGACCGATAGACGTAGGCGTGCCCGCCCTGGAGGAACATCGACGCGTTCCGTTGCGTGCGGCGGTTGCGAAAGCCGTGTGCGGCGGGATCCTCGTGGTCGTACGCCTCGACCTCCACGATGATGCCGCCGACGCCGTCGACGGTCAGCCGGGCGCCGATCAGCTCGGGCGCCACCTCGTGCGGGCTACGTCCGAGATCAAGGATCGGCTGTCGTAGGTCAGGAACCGTGGCTAGAAGAGGTTCTCGTCCTGGGAGCCGCGAACGCGCCGCGACTGCACGTGGCCCATCTCGGTGAGGAGCGTCCGCTCCGTGCGCGACGCCACCATCGGCTCTTCCATGCCCTCCACCCAGACGAGCGTCCGCGCGCCGCTACCGCGTTCGTGGTCCGGCAGGGGCTCGAGCGCGTAGATCTTGTCCGCGCGCACGTACTTCCCGTAACCCAGGAAGACCATCCTCAGATCCGCCATACGCGGATTGTCGCCTATGCGAGGGCGGTGCGGAGCCCTTCGGCGACCCGCTCCTGGTCACCGCGCTCGAGCCGGGCGTGGAACGGCAGCGCCATTGTGCGCGCGCTGCAATCCTCGCTCACGGGCAGCATGCCCTCCTCGAAGCCGTACAGCTCGCGCATATACGCCTGGAGGTGGATCGACGGCAGGTAGGGCGCGGTGGCGATGCCGGCATCGGAAAGACGCACCATCACCTCGTCGCGCCGGACTTCGGCGGGCAGCTTCACGACGTACACGAACCACGACCGGAGGTGGTCGTCGTCGTCGGCGAGCGGCAGCTCGACCTCGACTCCGGCGAGCAACTCCGAGTAGGCCTCCGCCACCCTGCGGCGCGCCCCGAGGATCCGGTCGAGCTTTTCGAGCTGCCCGATGCCGAGCGCCGCCGACAGGTCGTCGAGGCGGTAGTTGTATCCGAGGCGCCCGTGCTGGAGCCAGCTTGACGTCTCGAGGCGGCCCTGGTTGCGCAGCGACAGGAGTAGTTCTTGTTCGTCGCGGCTATGGGTCGTGACGGCTCCCCCTTCTCCGGTCGTCATCTGCTTGTTCGGGTAGAAGGCCCACACGGCAGGATGCCCGTGCGCACCGATCGGCTTGCCCTTGTACCGAGCTCCGAGCGCCTCGCATGCGTCCTCGACCATCGCGATGCCGTGCTGCTCGCAGAGCGCAAGGAGCGGATCGAGCTCGCAGGGATAGCCGAAGATGTCGACCGCCACGATCGCCTTCGTGCGCGGCGTGATCGCGGCCTCCACAGCAGCGGGATCGAGGTTGAACGTGTGCGGGTCGATGTCGGCGAAGACGGGTGTGGCCCCTTCGTAGATCGCGCAGTTCGCAGAGGCGACGAAGGAGTACGGCGACGTGATCACCTCGTCGCCGGGGCCTACGCCGGCAAGGCGCATGCAGAGATGCAGGCCGGCGGTGCCGGACGACACGGCCGCGCAGTGCGGCGCGCCGACCGCATCGGCGAGCAGCGCCTCGAAGCGGGGACCCGTCGGGCCGAGCGAGAGCCAGCCCGAGCGCAGCACGTCGAGGACGAGCTCCTCGTCGCGCTCGTCGATCCAGGGGGCGCTGAGGTTGATCCGGCTAGTTGTCGTGCTCAATGAGCGCTCTTAGTTGCGCGCGCGCTGCGGGACGTACTCGAGCCACTGGCCCCAGCGGTCGCTGGCGCCGCGCACCGTCTCGAGGTACGCCTGCTGGATCTCGAGCGTGATCTCACCCACACCGAGCTCGTGGTCGTCGACCGACCGCAGGGGCGTCACCTCCGCGGCAGTGCCGCACATGAACACCTCGTCGGCGAGATAGAGATCCGAGCGGATCATCGCCTTCTCCACGACGCGGTAGCCGAGGTCGGTCGCGATCTGCGTGACCGTGTCGCGCGTGATGCCCGGCAGGATCCCGGTCGCCAGGTCGGGCGTGTAGATGACGCCGTCGCGGACGACGAAGATGTTTTCGCCCGAGCCGTCGGCGACCGTCCCCTCGGCGGTCAGCAGAATCGCCTCGTCGTAGCCGGCGTTGACCGCCTCGGTCACGGCGAGCATCGAGTTCAGGTAGAGCCCCGTCGCTTTCGAGACGTGCGGGACGACGTTCGGCGACACACGCTGCCAGGAGGAGATCTTCGCGCGGATGCCGGTCTTCAGGCTCTCCGCGCCGAGGTAGGTCGCCCAGGGCCAGCTCATGATCACCGTCTCGACCGGGTTCCCGCGCGCGTGCACACCGAGCTCGCCGTAGCCGTAGAACGCGATCGGCCGCAGGTAGCACTCCGGGAGCCCGTTGACAGCGACCAGGTCGTTGCACGCCGCCTTGAGCTCGTCGACCGAGAACGGGATCTCCATGTAGAGGAGGCGCGCCGAGTTGTGCAGGCGCTGCATGTGGTCGGTGAGGCGGAACACCGACGGGCCCTTGGGAGTCTCGTAACAACGGATCCCCTCGAACACACCCGAGCCATAGTGCAGGCCGTGCGCGCCGACGTGGATCTTCGCGTCGGCCCAGTCGACGAGCTCGCCGTTCATCCAGATCTTCTCGGTCTCCTGCACCGCCGGTCTCCTTCGCTCGGGCTCTGGGACGGTCCGCAGTTTACCCGTCGGTCTCGACGGCGAACACCGTCGCACGTGTGAGGCGCTGGAGCTCGCCCGGAGGGAGAGCGGCCATGTGCGCCGGCGAGCCGGCGCCGATCCAGACGAGTTGGTGGCGGAAGAAGTCCTTGTCCATCAGGGTGTGCGCGACGGCGCGCACCGGGAACGGCGCCACGGCGCCGGGCTCGAATCCGGTCGCGCGCAGGACTTCCTCCGGCCGGGCGACCCGAACCTCGGCGGCCGAAAGCGCGTCCGCGACCAATGCTTCGTCCGCGCGGCGGTCACCGGGGACGAGCGCGAGAACGTAGGCGCCGTCGGAGACGAGCACGACCGTCTTGACGATCTGAGAGAGCTCGCAGCCGATCGCGGCGGCGGCGTCATTAGCGGTCCGCGTCCCGGCTGGGAACTCCTCGAGCCGCGCGTCGACCGCCGCGGACCGCAGGACGGCAGAAACCCGCTCGACAGGCTCGGGCCACGGAGGCATGCGTCGGCGATTCTGCCCGTCGTGCTGCACTAGATGATGTAGGCGTAGTCGACGCCCTCGCGCAAGCGGACGAGGAGGTCGGCCGGCGCGTCCGAGTCGATCGAGAGCGCCATCAGTGCCTTCTCGCCTTCACGATTGCGTGAGACGGCCATGTTCGCGATGTTCACGCCCGCATTCCCGAAGAGCGTCCCGACGCGGCCGATCACGCCCGGAACGTCGTCGTAGCGCAGCAGCACCATGCGCGGAGCGAGCTCCATCTCGAGCTCGAAGTCGAGCGCGGAGACGAGCCAGTGCCGGTGGTCGTTGCCGATCGTCGTTCCCGCCACGCGGACCTCGTCGGCCGAGACCGCGATGAGGTTCGTGAAGTCGCGCGACGAGCGGCGCTTCTCCTCGATGACCTCGACGCCGCGGTCGGCCGCGATCACCGGCGCGTTGACGTAGTTGACCGGCTGGTCCACGTGCCCCTGGAACGCGCCGTTCAGCGCGGCGACGGTCAGGAGGCGCGTGTCGTATTCCGCCAGCTCGCCGTAGACCTCGATCTGGAGCTTGCGCACATCGCCTCCCGCGAGCTCCATCGCGAAGCGCCCGAGCTTCGCTGCAAGCGGGATGTACGGGCCGAGAACCTCGAGGTCGTCGGCGCCGACCGTGGGGATGTTGACCGCGTTCGTGACGAGCCCGCCGTCGAGGGCGGCGACCACCTGCTCGGCGACGATCACGCCGGCCCGGTCCTGCGCCTCGTCGGTCGACGCTGCGAGATGCGGCGTCACGACGATGTTCGGCGCCCGCAGCAGCGGGCCGTCGTACGG
>JALYLO010000170.1 GCA_030774175.1 Actinomycetota bacterium | reverse complement strand
CGCGCTCGCGATCGGCCTCGACACGCTCCAGAACCGTTAGCCGGATTCAGGACGTGAGAGCTGGGGCGGTCGTCTGCGGGCAAGACCTTCGTGCGAGCAGACTTTCGAAATGACTGACGTGCCTCTGCCGACGCTGGTCGTCGTCAGCGGTCCTCCGGGCTCGGGCAAGACGACGCTTGCTCACGCAATTGCGCAGGCACTTCCGTGCCCGGCGGTCTGCAGAGACGAGATCAAGGAAGGCATGGCCCATGCCCAAGGCGCCGACTTCCAGGGCGGGCACGGCGATCCACTGACGCAACGCACGGTCACGGTCTTCTTCGACGTGCTGCGCGTGCTGGTCGCAGCGAGTGTGACTGTCGTTGCGGAGGCGGCCTTCCAGGATCGGTTGTGGAGACGAGGACTCGAACCGCTCGCCGAGCTCGCGCAGGTCCGGATCATCCAGTGCCACGTGGACGCCGCCGTGTCGTTCGAACGGGCTGCTCGTCGCGCGGCTGACCACGAGCACCGCCGGAGGGCTCACGGCGACAGCACGCTCGGAAAGGGGCTTGACGACTGGGCGCAGGCGTTCGCATCGTTCGACCGCATCTCGATTCCTGCGCCGTCGATCGATGTGGACACGACCGACGGGTATGCCCCGGACTTCCGAGAGATCGTCGCTCTCATCAATCGGGGCTAGAAGCCGTAGCTCGGCTTGATCGCCGAGAAGCGGATCACCGTGATGGTGTCATCGATCGTGATCTCACGGTTGTAGAGCTGGCCCAGGAAGCGGCAGAGCTCGTCCGTGTGCCTGATCTCGGGGTTGTCGTGCTCGATCTCGTTCGGCGAGAGCTCGCCGATCGTCTTCACCTCGACCTTGTCGATGACCGCCTCGAACACGTGCTGGCGGGGGCCGAACCTGGCCCCGACGAGCACGGAGACGATCATTCCCTTCTGGTACTTGCGCGACTTGTCACCCAGCCTGATCGTTGCGGACTTCCGGAACGACCTGAGCTGGGCCTCGACGATCGGCGAGTAGAAGTTCAGCGCGAAGGAGGGCACCGGCCGACGATCATACGTCCCCGCCGCCGAGCGCGGACAGCGCCTTGCGGGCCATCTCCTGTTCGCCGCCGTAGGCCAGGAGCCGAGGCGCGTCCTCGAGCGGCAGCCAGCGCACCTCGGCGATCTCGTGCCGGAACTCCTCGGGCACGTCGCCCAGGCGCCCGCCCTCGTAGCGGATGAGGAAGAACGAGACGATCTTGAAGATCCGCTCGCCGTCCCAGGTGAAGACGTAGCGGGTGTCGCCGAGCTTGCCGAGCGAGCGGCCGCGGGCGCCCGTCTCCTCCGCGACCTCCCGCAGCGCCGTCTCCTCGGCTCGCTCGCCCGGGTCGATCCGGCCCTTCGGCAGCGCCCAGAGCCCCTCCGGCCGCCCGCCCGGCCGGATCGCCGCCAGCATCCAGCGGCCCGCGAGGCGGCGCACCAGCACGCCGCCCGCCGAGAACTCGCGCTGCATCCGGCCCCTGATCTCAGCCCTCCCGACTCAGATTCTCGCTACACTTGCCCCGCTGGCACTCGCATAGGTAGAGTGCCAACCCACAGCACAAACCTGTCACAAAGGGTGGAGGTCTAGCAATGAATCTACAGCCGCTTGGCGATCGCCTGATCGTCGAGGTCCTCGAGGAAGAGGAAATGACGGTCAGCGGTATCGTCCTGCCGGACACGGCGAAGGAGAAGCCGCAGCGCGGCCGCGTCCTCGCGGTCGGCCCCGGCGCCCGCGACGAGAACGGCGAGCACGTCGCCATGGATCTCGACGAGGGCGACGAGATCATCTTCAGCAAGTACGGCGGGACCGAAATCAAGCTCGGTGCCGACGAGGTTCTGATCCTCCGCGAGTCGGACGTTTTGGCGAAGGTCGTTGGCGACCGCGCTGCCGTCTAACTGCGTGGTCTAGCGAAAGAGGAGAATAGAGATGGCTCACAAGGATCTCAAGTTCGGCGAGGAAGCCCGCCGCTCGCTTCAGCGCGGCGTCGACACACTGGCCGACGCAGTCAAGGTCACGCTCGGCCCGAAGGGCCGCTACGTCGTCCTCGACAAGAAGTTCGGCGCTCCGACGATCACGAACGACGGTGTCACGATCGCGCGTGAGATCGAGGTCGAGGACGCGTTCGAGAACCAGGGCGCTCAGCTGGTGCGCGAGGTCGCGACCGCGACCAACGACGTCGCCGGGGACGGCACCACCACGGCCACCGTGCTCGCGCAGGCGATCGTCCGCGAGGGTCTGAAGAACGTCTCGGCCGGCGCCAACCCGATGGGCCTGAAGCGCGGCATCAAGACTGCCGTCGAGGCCGTTGTCGAGAACCTGAAGTCGCAGTCCGTCGAGATCTCGGGCAAGCAGGACATCGCCCGCGTCGCGACCGTTTCGTCGCGCTCGACCGAGATCGGCGAGGTCCTGTCCGAGGCGATCGAGAAGGTCGGCAAGGACGGCGTCGTGAACGTCGAGGAGGGCCAGACCTTCGGCCTCGAGCTCGAGTTCACCGAGGGCATGCAGTTCGACAAGGGCTACCTGTCGCCGTACATGGTGACGGACGCCGAGCGCATGGA
>JALYLO010000169.1 GCA_030774175.1 Actinomycetota bacterium | reverse complement strand
CGCCCGCGCAGCGCGAGAAGCAGGTCGCGCGCGTCGCGCTCGAGCAGCGGCACGAGCCGAGTGGCGAGCGCGACGGCGACCGTCGAGCGGCGGGCCCAGCCGGCGGCCGCGAGCAGGCGGTCGTGGTCGACCGAGAGCGCGTACACGGCGAATGCGAGCCCGACGGCGCCGAGTCGGAGCCCCTGGAAGAGGCCGTTGCGGAGCTCTTCGGTGCTCACGTCGAGCGTTCCGAGCACGGGGATCGTCGGGCCCGTCCAGAGGATGTGCGTGCCGATCTGCTCGACGAAGGGCGTCAGGACGACGAACAAGGCAGCGGTGGAGAGCGTGCCGACGAGGTAGGGCCAGCGCCGCTGCGCAGGGGCGCGAAACGCCGCGATGAGCAGCAGCACGCAGATGGCGCCCACCGACCAGAGGCTCGTCGAGAGCAGCGCCGCGGTTGCGAGCGCGGCGAGGAGGGCAGCGGCGGGTGCAGCGCTCACCGGACGTTCCCGTAGCGTCGGCGGAGAGCGGTCGGGTCGGCAGCGAGCCTGCGTGCAATCCCGGCGCTCAGCTCGAGCAGCACGCCCTTGCGGAACTGGCGGATGCGCGCGGTGTCGGGCGCGAGCTTGCCGCCGATGACGATGAAGTTCTTCGGCGCATGCGCGCCCGTGCGCTTGTCGTTGACGACGCCGCCGACCTGCGCCGCGATCCGCTTCGCGACGCTGCGGTCGGCAGAGACGACCGACGCGCCGGGCTTCACCCACTCGAACCCGTGCAGGAACGGCTCGGGATATGCACCGAGCACCACCGGCACGTGCATCGTCGCGCCGGTCCAATGGCGGTAGTCCCACCAGAGCACATCACCTGGCCGCAGCATCACGTCGACCGCGCTCCGGCTGCCTTCGACGCCGTTCACGAAGTAGAACCAGTCGCGCTGCTTGCCGAGCGAGCCCGCGACACCGTTCACCGACTGGAGATACCGACCGCCGTAGCGCGTCGTCACCTTCAGCCTCTGTTCGACGGTGCGAATGCCGTCGGAGCCGGCGCCGACCTTCCCCGCGTAGACCACGCTCGCACCGAAGTCGCGCGTCACCCAGAGCGTCGCCGTGCCGTGCTCGCGCACGCCGCCGCAACCGGCGACGGCGAGCGCGAGCAGAAGGAGAGCGGCACGTCTCACTTCACGGCGTTCGAGCGGACCGCACCCGTCGCGGTCGCGCGCACGAGCAACCCGGCGTGCTTGCCGGGGCAGTAGTTGGTGCCCGTCGTGCCGGAGACGGTCGTCTTCGAGCCGACATGCCACTGCAGGCCGGCGACGGCGGCGGCGGCCTTGCCGTTGTCGTCGAAGGCCTGCGCGAGGTAGCAGCCGGCTTTGGCGGCCGGCTTCACGTTCAGAGTCGGCGGTCCGCCCGTCGGGCCGAAGTCGGCGTAGTACCAGAGCACGCGATCGCCGTCCTTCAAGACGACCTTGTCGGCGCCTACGGGCGACGACACGTCGTTCACCTTGAAGACCCAGCCGCTTGACGCGCTGCCTCCATAACGGCCGACCTGGTCGACATACGGGCCGAAGCTCGACTGCGTCACGTGGTAGTAGAGCTCGCCCAGCAGCGAGGCTTGGTCGACCGCGTCGAGCGCGTTCGACGCGGTGACGGTCACCTCCGTCGGGCCGAACAGGTTCTTCGTCTTGCCTTCGACGCGCACGTGGACGGTCGCAGCAAGGGCTGCTGCGGGCAGCGCGAGCGAGAGAACGACGAGCAGGATCAGGCGCTTGGCCACGATTCCTCCTTCCGCGAGGGGATCGATCTCGAGGGCGACCGGCAGGTCTTCTGACTCGGGGCTCCCCCTCCACCGCCTTCCCGAGCGCTCGCTCAGTGGCGTTCCGGTGGAGGGCATCTCCCCTTACAGCGGCGGGACCGTCCCGGACTCACACCGGGTTCCCTCACCGCTCGCCCTTTGTGACGCGCAATCTACCATCGGCGCCGATGGTCTCTCGCTGGCTCCCCGTGCTCGCCTGGGCGGGCGTGATCTTCGCGCTCTCGTCGATCCCCTCGCTGAGCTCGGGACTGGGTGGTTGGGATTACCTCTTGCGCAAGGGCGCGCACATGACGGAGTACGCGATCCTCGCGTGTCTGCTCGTCCGCGCCACGGGCTCCTACGCCTGGGCATTCGGGCTCGCCGTGGCCTACGCGACGACCGACGAGTTTCACCAGACCTTCGTGCACGGCCGGCACGGCTCCCCGATCGATGTCGGAATCGACGCCGTCGGCGCGCTGGTCGGCCTCGGGGCATGGCGCCGGGTGCGGGCGGCGGATCTAAGCTAGGCGGCGATGGAGCACGGAGAGGTCACCGATCGGCAACTCGAGGCGCTCCTCGCCCGCCTCGACCGGATCGTCCAGGAGCTCGCCCGCCTGAACGCGCGCGAAGAGCGGCGCGAGGAGCTGACGACGATCGCGCACGAGCTGCGCAACCTGAACGAGTCGCTGCAGGCGATCACCTACGCCGCACTCGGCACGCAGGGGCCGCAGGTGCGCCGCCGCCGACCCGGATAGAGGGCCTGGATGGCCGAGCTCCCGAGCGGGACCGTCACCTTCCTCTTCACGGACGTAGAGGGCTCGACTCGCCTGCTCAAGCAGCTGCGAGACCGGTACGGCCAGGTGCTGGCCGAGCACCGCCGGATCCTGCGCGCCGCCTTCGATGAGCACGGCGGACAGGAGATCGACACGCAGGGCGACGCCTTCTTCGTCGCGTTTCGCAAGGCGACGGACGCCGCGCTGGCCGCAGGCGCGGCGCAGCGCGCGCTCGCCGAGCACGCCTGGCCGGACGGAGTGGAGTGTCGCGTGCGAATGGGCATGCACACGGGCGAGCCCAGCGTCGGCGACGAGGGCTACCACGGTCTCGGCGTCCATCGCGCGGCGCGAATCATGGCGGCGGGGCACGGCGGGCAGATCCTGCTTTCGCAGGCGACCTGCTCCGTCCTCGAGGACGACGAGCTGCCCGGAATCAGCGTCCACGACCTCGGCCGGCATCGCCTCAAGGACCTCGATCGACCCGAGCACATCTATCAGCTCGACATCGACGGCCTGCCATCGGAGTTTCCGCCGTTGCGCACCGCCGAGGCTCCGACCGCCTACACCGGCCATGAGGACGAGTTGGAGCAGGCAGCGCGTGCGGTGGTCTGGCGCGCGCGACTCCGGACTCGACGCTGGCTCGCAGCGGCGATCGCGGGGTTTCTCGTTGCCGGCGGCCTGATCGCAGTCCTGGTGCTGACCCTCGGCAGCTCGAGCGCCCAAGCGCTCTCCCATGTCGATTCGAACGCCGTCGGGCTGATCGATCCCAAGACGAACAGGATCGCCGACCAAGTGCCGGTGGGGGCGACGCCCAGCCATCTCGCGGTCGGGGAGGGAGCCGAATGGGTCATCAACGCCGACGACGACACAGTGTCGCGGATTGAGCTTGCTAAGAGGGAGGCCGTGCAGACGATCGGCGTCGGCAGCGCACCGAGCGGGATCGCTGTGGGCAATGGCGCCATCTGGGTCGCCAACAGCCTGGACAGCACGGTCTCGCGGATCGACCCCGACACGAACACGGTTGTGCAGACGATTGCCGTCGGCAACGGCCCCGTTGGCATCGCCTACGCGGCGGGCTCGGTCTGGGTCGCGAACACCGGCGACGACACGAT
>JALYLO010000168.1 GCA_030774175.1 Actinomycetota bacterium | reverse complement strand
CGCCGACTGCCGCTCTTGCTCGCACGGGCCCGCGCGGTCGCGGCGACCCTCCACTATTCGGTTGCCTCCCGGGCGGCGATCGCACGCGCCCACGAGGTCGATGCCGCCGTCTACATCTGGACAGTCGACGACCCGAGGCTGGCCGAGCGACTCGTTCGCGACGGGGCCGACGGAATCATCACGAACGATCCGCGGATCTTTACGATGTTCACAGCGTGAAACGCGTTTCGCTGCTCCTCTCCATCCTGGCCGGCCTCACGGTCGCCGGTGTGCTCGCAGCCGCGTCTTCGGCCGCCGATCCACCGGCCGTGATCCCGGTTGGAGTCACGATCGGCGGCGTGCAAGTCGGCAGGCTGACCCCCGACGCGGCCTTGACGGCCGTTCAACAGAGCTTCGATACGCCCCTCGAGTTGCAGCTTGGATCGACGCGGATTCTCGTCACGCCGGACGTTCTCGGAGCCACCCCTGACGTCGGCAAGGCGATCGAGCGTGCGTTGACCGCGGAGCCGAACAGTGCAGTGCCGCTCGGCGTCACCGTCATTCCCGGAGCACCGGCCGCCTTCATCGCCACGCTTGCGAAGCGTTATGACCGTCCGGCGGTCGACGCCAAGCTCTTCCTCAGGCACCTGCGTCCGTGGCTGTCGAACGAGCGAGCCGGGCTCAAGCTCGACCGCCGCCCGGCAGTGCGCGACGTCGCGAGTGCGGTCGCCACCGGTGTCAGGACCGGGATCACGCTCACGCAATCCAGAGTGCGACCAAAGGTCACGCGAGCGAACTTCGGACCCGTGATCGTCATCCGTCGCGGGTCGAACAGGCTGTACCTCTACAACGGGACGCATTATCAGCGCCTCTTTGCGGTCGCGACCGGTCAGCATCAGTATCCGACGCCACTCGGCCGCTTCGCGATCGTCGTGAAGTGGAAGAACCCTTGGTGGTACCCGCCCGACTCGGCGTGGGCACAGGGGCAGAGCCCGGTTCCACCGGGTCCCGGCAATCCGCTCGGGACACGCTGGATGGGGCTTTCGGCACCGGGTGTCGGCATTCACGGCACGCCCTCTGACGGCTCGATCGGCTATTCGGTCTCGCATGGCTGCATCCGGATGCACATCCCGCAGGCCGAGTGGTTGTTCAACCACGTCGAGATCGGCACGACGGTCTTCATCGTCGCCTCCTGATGACGCGACCGGCCAGGCTCGCGGCACAGGGGCTAGCGGTCGCGCTCGTCGTAGGCCTGCTCGCGTTGCTCGTCTGGCGTGTGGCCAACGACAACAGCAAGGGCGTGGCACAGGCGCTCAAAGACGGCGCGCATCCAATCGCGCCGACGTTCGACCTGCGTCGGCTCGACGGCCGCGGGAGCATCGACCTCGCGTCGTTGCGCGGGAAGAAGCCGATCGTCCTCGACTTCTGGGCGTCGTGGTGTGTCCCGTGTATCCACGAGTCGACGCGACTCGAGGCCGCCCGGAAGGAATACGGAGACCGCGTCGCGTTCATCGGCGTCGACACGAAGGATTTCTCCGGCGATGCACGGCAGTGGCAGAGAAAACACGGCATCACGTACCCGAGCGTGCACGACGGCAGCGGTAGCGTCTTGACGAAGTGGGGTGGACTGCCGATTCCACGCATCTTCTTCGTCGCGCGCAGCGGCAAGGTCGTCGGTGAGTTGATCGTCGAGGAGGATCTGCCGCGTTACCTACAACAGATCGCGGCGTCGTGAGACGTCTCTTCCCGATCGTGCTGGTCGCGTTGCTCTTCGTCCCCGCCGCGCGCGCGAGCGAGCGGCACCCGACGCTTGCCGAGCTCGAAGGCGAGGTCATGTGCCCCGTGTGCGAGACGACGTTGGATCAATCGAGCTCGCCGGCTGCGCAGCAGATCAAACGTGTGATCGCGACGCGCATCGCTGCCGGAGACACGAAGACCCAGATCAAAGACAGGCTGGTCGCGGAGTACGGAGATGCGATTCTCGCGGCGCCCCCACGCGAGGGTTTCGGGCTGGTCGCCTGGTGGCTGCCGGTGGCCGGCATCGTGGTCGCCGCAGTTGTGGTCGGTATCGGCGCCTGGCGGTGGGCTCGTTCGCGCGAGCCCGCACCTGTCGGGCCGCCGCTCGATCCTTCGTCGGAGCGGCGTCTCGACGACGAGCTGCGGCGCTTCGAGGCCTGATGGAGAAGGCCGGCGGACTGTTCCTGCTCGGGTTCGTCTCGATCGCATTCCCCTGCGTGCTGCCGCTCGTGCCGGGGTATCTCTCGGCGGTCTCGGCGGTCGAGGCGCAGCGCCTCGGCGACCCGGGCGTGGGTCGGCGCGTGGCGGTCGCGAGCCTTCCTTTCATCGCCGGCTTCGCGATCGTGTTCGTCGCGCTGGGCGCCGCGGCGAACCTGATCGCCAATGTGATGAACGACCAGACGAAGCAGGCCGTTGCGGGCTTCATCCTCGTCGTCGCCGGTCTTGCCTTCATGGGGCTGCTGCCCTGGACCGACCGGATCGTGGCGGGCGGGCTCATTCAAGGTGCGCGCAAGAGCGGTTCGCGCGTACTGCTCGGCGGTGCTTTTGCGATCTGCGCCGCCCCGTGCGTCGGGCCGTTCCTCGCCGAGGCATTCGCCGCGGCCGGCAACTCCGACACCGTCATCCGGGGCTCTGCCTGGCTGGCTGCCTATTCGGCCGGTCTCGGCGTTGCGTTCCTTCT
>JALYLO010000167.1 GCA_030774175.1 Actinomycetota bacterium | reverse complement strand
ACGATCAGCGGCGTCGGGCGGTACCTCAAGGAGCGCAACCCCGAGGTGCAGATCGTCGGCGTCGATCCCGAGGGATCGATCTACACGGCGAAGAGCGAGAGCGACCTCCACCCGTATCTCGTCGAGGGGATCGGCAAGGACACGTGGCCCGAGACGATGGACCCGGAGGTGGTCGACGAGTGGGTGCGCGTCTCGGACCGGGCGTCGTTCCTGGCGGCGCGAAGGCTCGCGCGCGAGGAGGGGCTGCTCGTGGGCGGCTCGTCGGGCTCGACGATCGCCGCCGCACTCGAGTATGCGAAGGGACTGGCAGCAAGCTCACAGGTGCTGACGATCCTTCCGGACTCCGGCCGCTCCTACCTCTCGAAGTTCATGGACGACAACTGGATGCTGGAGCACGGCTTCCTCGAGCGATCGGCCCCGGCGCCGACCGTGCGCGAGCTGCTCCGCTCGAAGCAGGGCGAGACGCCGAGCTTCGTCACGATCTCGGCGCACCAGAAGGTCGCGGAGGCGATCGAGGTGATGGAGCGCTACTCGATCTCGCAGCTACCGGTGGTCCGCGACGGGGACGTCGTGTCGCTGGCCGATGTGATCGGGTCGCTCCAGGATCGTGCGCTGCTCGATCGGGTGTTCAAGAACGCGGACGCGCTGCACGAGGACGTCGCCGCCGCAATGCAGGGCCCCCTTGCCACGGTCGAAGCAGACGCGTCGGTCGACGAGATCGTCGGCGCGCTGACGGGCGGCACCAACGCCGTCGTCGTCGCCGACCACGGCAGCCCGGTCGGCGTCGTTACGCGGTCGGATCTCCTCGACTACCTCGCGCACAGGTAATCGCTCCCTGATGGACGAGCTACTCGCCGAGATCGTGCGGGAGGCCGAAGCCGACCCGAAAACCGTTGCCGTCGTGCTCAGCGGCTCGCGCTCGGTGGGCCACGACCGGCCCGGCTCGGACTACGACCTCCACTATGTTCGCCTGGTCGCGGAGCAGCCGCCGCCGCGCGAGAACGTCGAGGCCGCGCTGACCACCCTCGACGAGCTGCGCACGCTCGAGCCGTACTGGTGGACGGACGCCATGGTTCAGGGACGAGTCCTCGTCGACAAGACGAACGGCGAGCTCGATCTGATCCTCGCCCGGCTCGCCGCGGGGGACGACGTCTCGCTGCCGTACGACGCGTATCTCAACGCTTACGTTCGCGGAAAGGCAGCGCTCGCCCGCGGTGACGAGCTGGGCGGCCGCCTGCACGCGGCCGACTCGGTTCGCGAGCTCGCCCGCGTGTTCGCGGCGCTGGACGGCAAACGCCCTCGCTTCCACGACCGGCTCGCCGGCACTCTCGGCGAGTGGGAGGAGCGGCTGCTCGCGATCCTGCGCGATCCGAACATCGAGGCTCAGAGAGCGCTCCGGATCGACGTGCAGGAACTGCTGGAGTCGCGCGGCGTTTTCACCCACCGCAACTGGAAGCCGGAACAGCTCGCCTAGCGGCGAACGAGCGGGTCACAGCAGGGCGCTCGCGATCTCTTCGAGATCGGTCTTGCGCGCATCTCCACCGTAGGAGTGATGGCAACGCACGGCGTACGCGTGGAGATAGACGCAGGCAGCCTGCGCGGCGTCGCGCTCGTCTGTGCGAAACGGCGCACCGCGCGCCGACTCGTACTCGTCGATGAACGCGAGAGACTCCTCGGCGGACGGCCAGACGGCGATCTTCTCATCGAGCTCCTCGGTGTAGGTGAAGCTGCCCGCCGCGGTGCCGACGAGGTTCGGCTCGCGATCGGTGGTGACGCTGTCCCAGTCGTAGAGCACGGTCGGCTCGAGCCGCTCGTCGAAGCGGAGGTGCTTCGCGCTCCAGTCCGTGTGGCCCACCAGTTCGACGCCGATCTCCGTGTCGCGCGAACGAACCTTCGCGGCGCGTGCGATCTCGTCGATCCATTCGGCCCCCTGCTTCGTCGCTTCGAAGTCGAAGAGCGCGTTGTGCGGAACGGGCCAGAGCCCGTCGGTGCCGGACGGGAGAAACGTCCGGCGCGGGCGGAAGCGCGTAGCCGTCGCAAGCTGGTGGAAGCGCGCGAGGGCGCGCGCCATCGCGCGACGGACGTCAGGCTCGTGCGCGTTCCGGAACTCACCGGCGTCGCGCCATTCCTCCCACGTCACGAGACCGCGCCGTCCCAGCGGCTTCGGTGCCGGCCAGCCCGCAGCGGCGAGTGCGCTCTGCACGTTCTGAACCTCGTCGAAGTACGCCTCGTCCGTGAAGAGCTTGTGGATTTTCATTGCGACACGCGACCCGTCGCGGCGGCGCAGGCCGAAAAGCGCCCCGACGCTGGCTTGGAAGAAGAAGATCTCCTCGCAGGCCGGGTCGAGCTCGGCGACGCGCGCCCGGATCTCACCGGCGTCGAGCGTGCCGAGCACGTCTTCGACGATCGGGGAGTCTGGATAACGTCGCAGAAGCTTGTCGACCGCGTCCACCACCGTCTCCCTCCAGCAGGCACGCCGGATCGCCGTTCGGGCGCAGGCGCTCGACGGCAGCGTACGCACGGTGCTCGACTGTGTGCGCAGGCTCGGAAGGCTGCAGCTCGACCCGACGGCGCGCGTCGCCCCGACGCAGCACCTCGTCATCTGGAGCCGGATCGGCGGGCACGACCCCGGAGAGCTCGAACGTCTGCTGGCCGCACGTGAGCTCTACGAGTGGGCCGCGTTCGTCTGGCCGAAGGAGGCTCTGCCCGCTCTCCGTTCGCGGATGCGGCGCTGGCCGCCCGGCGACACGGTTTGGCCGCGACGTGTTCGGGAATGGCTGCGGGCGAACGCCTCGTTCAGGCGTTACGTGCTGAAGGAGCTCGAGCGGAACGGGCCGATGCTCTCGCGCCAGTTCGAGGACCGCGCGATTGCCCCCTGGCCATCGAGCGGCTGGACGGGCAACCGAAACGTCGGTCAGATGCTCCAGTTCCTGATGGCACGAGGAGAGGTCGCCGTCGTGGGCCGCGAGGGAAAGCAGCGCCTCTGGGACCTGGCTGCACGCTGGTACCGCAACGTCGACGCGCTCTCGGACGCCGAGGCGGATGCGTATTTCGACGAGGAGCGGTTCCGCACGGCGGGCGTCCGGCTGCGGAACGGCGACTGGCTCGCGCATCCCGATGCCGACCACCGGCCGGTTCGGCGGACGACGCTCCTCTCGCCGTTCGACCGGCTCATCCACGATCGCACCCGCACCGAGGCACTGTTCGACTTCCACTACCGAATCGAGATCTACGTCCCGAAGGCGGAGCGCAAGTACGGCTACTTCGTGCTGCCCGTCCTGAGGGGCGACCGCCTCGTCGGCCGGATCGACCCGGAGGTGGATCGCACGCATGGCGTGCTGCGCGTGAACGCGGTGCACTGGGAGGGCGAGCCGGTCGCGATCGAGCAGCCCGTGCAGTCGCTCGCGCGGTTCCTCGGCGTGCAGGACGTCCGGTGGCCGTGAGCCTGGCGGGCATTCGGCGGCTGATGGTGTGCCGCCAGGCGTACGTGTCGCGCTTTCGCCGGGCCGGGGAGGACGAGGTCGAGGCGACGATCCGCCGGCTGACGGCGGTGCAGCTCGATTCGATCTCGACGGTCGACCGCGCGCACCGGCTGACGATCTCGTCGCGAGTCGGATCGTTCGACGAGGCGATCGTGCCGCGACTGCTCGGTGAGGGCCGCGTGTTCGAGTACTGGGCGCACGAGGCGTCGCTCTTGCCGATCGAGCTCTGGCCGTACTTCCGACAGGTGATGGCGGGCAGCGGCCACTGGGGGTCCCATGACCGCGCGCTCCGCGAGCACGCCGACCTCGTCGAGCCAGTGCTCGAGCGCATCCGCTGCGAGGGCCCGCTCGGCTCCCGTGACTTCGATGGCGCCGGCCGGGGCGGCATGTGGAACTGGAAGCCGGCGAAGATGGTGCTCGACGCGCTCTGGGACAGCGGCGTGCTCGTGATCTCGGGCCGGAGAGGCTTCCAGCGCTCCTACGACTTGGCCGAACGGGTGATCCCCCAGCGCTGGCTCGACGCGCCGGTGCCGGACGAGGCGGAGACGCTCCAGACATTCGCGCTGCTGGCGGTCGAGGCCCGGGGCGCGTTGACGGAGACGGCGATCCGCGAGCACTGGCGGCTGAAAGGCGGCCGCGCGCGGCTTCAGCCGCGGCTCGACGAGCTGGTCGCAGACGGCCGGCTCGCCGAGCTCGACCCGGCCGACGGCGGGCCGCTGTTCTACACCCTGCCCGGCACGAAGCTCGACGGCGACCC
>JALYLO010000166.1 GCA_030774175.1 Actinomycetota bacterium | reverse complement strand
GCAAAGAGGAAGGCGATCGCGCCGAGCGACTTCTCGCCGCCCGACAGGAGCGACAATCGCGTCACTTTCTTCCCGGCCGGGCGCAGCTCGATCTCGACGCCGGGCTCGTCGCCTTCGACTTCAGGATCGGGCTCCGTGAGCAGCAGCCTTCCCTCGCCGCCGGGGAAGAGCGTCGCTGCGACCTCGGCGAAGTTCGACTGCACGGATCCGAACGTCTCTTCGAAGCGGCGCTCCACCGTCTCCGTCAACTCGTTGCGCAGCTTCTCCAGCTCCTCGAGGGAAGCCTCCAGGTCGGTGCGCTGGGTCGACAGCTCGGTCAGCCGCTCCTTCTCCGCCTCGTACTCCTCCTTCGCCAGCGGGTTCACGCGGCCGAGCGCTTCGCGCCGGCGCTCGAGCCGCTCGAGCTTCACGAGTAGCTCCTCGCGCTCGTCGCCATCCGCCGGCTCGGCGCCCGTTTCCTCGAGCCGGCGGCGCGCTTCGTCGCCCTCGGCTCCGAGCCGCGCCAGCTCGACGTCGATCGTCGTCGCGCGCTGGCTGTGCTCCGACTGCACGCGTCGGAGCTCGGCCTCGCCCGCGCCGAGCCGCCTCAACTCCGCGGCGAGCTCGCCCGACTTCACCCCACCCGCATCGGCCCGCGCGCGCAGCGGCGCCTCGAACCGTGACGACTCGACGTCGAGCGAGGCACAGAGCCGCTGCGCGAGCGCGGCGAGCCGCGCGACGTGCGGATCCGGCTCGGCCGAATACGCCTCTGCCGGAATCGGCGCCTCCGCGCGGGCGCGCAGGTCGTCGAGCTCGGCGGCGAGCGCGCGGCGCCGAGCCTCGAGCTCGAGCAGCACAGCCTCTGCCGTCTCGCCCGCAAACCACAGCTCACCACGCTGCGGGTCGTAGCCGAAGCCCTCCCGCGTCACGGCCGGGACCGCCGACGAGAGCAACTCTTCCTTCGGCACGACCGGAAGATCGGGCGCTCGCGCGTCGACAAGGACCGTGAGCGAGCCGAGACCGGCGGCCCGTGCACGCTCGAGCAGCGCGAACCCCGCGCGAACGTCCTCTGCGACGAGCGCCGACGCACGCTGCCGCAGGGCGGCCGCGACCGCCCGTTCCATTCCAGGGTCGACGTCCAGGAGCGACAGAGCGAGCCGCTCGCCCTGCTCCGCGAGCGCGCGCGCAGCCGGCGGCAGGCCTTCTCGCTCCGCGAGCGAGCGCTCGAGCGCGGTGAGTCTCTCTTCGAGCAGGCGAACCTGCTCCGCAAGCGCCTCGCGCTCGGCGCGGACGCGCTCGTCGAGCACGCGGCGCGGCTGCTCGAGCTCCGCGCGGAGACGCGCGAGCAGTCCCTCTGCCGCTTCGCGCCGCATCGCAACCCGCTCGCGCGCGCTGCGCAAGCGGTACAGCGCAGCGGTCGCCTCCTCGCGCTTGCCCGCCGCGTCGGCGAGCTCTTCCTCGACGCGGTTGCGCTCCTCGAGCAGGCCTTCGAGCTTCGCGTCGACATCTCGTCGCGCGAGCGCGACTGCTTGTCTGCGCTCCTCTGTCTCGGCGCGCCGCTCGTCGATCGCGGCGAGGTCGAGCTGCGCGATGCGCGCACGCAGGCGCGTGAGCTCGCCGGTCAGCTTCTCTGCCCGCTCGGCAGCGGACGCCTGTAGTGCGAGCGGCCGCAGCCGCTTGCGCACCTCCTCTTCGACGTCACGCGCGCGTTCGACCTGCGTGGCGACGCGCGCGAGCTTCAGCTCAGCGCGGTGTCGGCGCGCCTTGAACTTGCCCAGGCCGGCTGCCTCCTCCAAGAGGATCCTCCGCTCGGACGCCTTGGATCCGAGGATCTCTTCGACCTTCCCCTGGCCGATGATCGAGTGCATGCCGCCGCCGAGGCCGACGTCCGCAAGCAGCTCGACGAGGTCGAGACGTCGAACCGGCGCCTTGTTGACGAGGTATTGACCTTCGCCGCCGCGATGCAGGCGCCGAGCAATCGCCACCTCCGACCATTCGAACGGGCCGTCGCCGGTGCCATTGTCGAAGAGCAGCTCGACCTCGCAATGGTCCGCCTCCTTGCGGCTCTTGGAGCCCGAGAACAGGACGTCGTCCGGCTTCTCGGCTCGCAGCTCGTGCGGGGCGAGCGAGCCTGCCGCCCAGACGATCGCGTCGGCGACGTTGGACTTGCCGGAGCCGTTGGGCCCGACCACGACCGCGACCCCCGGCTCGAGTTGGATCTCGATGGAGTCCGGAAACGACTTGAAGCCGCGCAGCTTGATCGCACGGAGGTGCACGCG
>JALYLO010000165.1 GCA_030774175.1 Actinomycetota bacterium | reverse complement strand
TACGGCAGCAGGAAGTCCATCGCCGGTGTGTTGTCCAGCGTGTAGAGGAACGACTGGTTGTCCTGCGTGGGACCGGCGTTGTTCGCGAACGAGAACGCCGTTCCGTCATAGAACCGCGCGCCGGCCGCAGCGGGCTGCTCGAACGGCCTCCCGTCGGCATCGGCCCCGCTCAGCTGCCGCAGGTAGCTGAGCGGCACGGTGAGCGTGATCGTCCCGGACGCCTGGTCGACCCGGCCGGTGAGCGGCTTGTCGCCCGGATAGACGACGCACTTTTCGCTCTGGCCGTCGGCGTTCGTCACGCCCGCGCAAGGAGCCGCGCCGACCGTGTAGTCGTTCCAGCCGAAGCTGAAGCCCGTGACCGGATTCCAGCGCGCGCTGGCCGCGGAGTCCTGGTATCCGTTCGCGAAGCGCCAGACCCAGAGCAGCGACTGCCCGCCCGTGTCGGCGAGCGCCTGGGTGAGCGCGGCTGTCGACAGGTCGGCGACCTTGAGGGTGACGGTGAACCCGCCGGTGACCGGGTCGGGGCCGAGGGACGCGTTCGTGAGGTCCGCCGCGGGCTCGTTCTTCGTCGGCGGGTCGGGAGGCACGGCGCCCGGCGCGGTCAGTGAGTAGTTCGACTGGGCGTCGCCCGTCGGATCAGGCGAGGAGGTGCGCACGACACCCCGGCCGGTCACGGCCACGGTGCTCGCGCTGTTCGACGGGCCCGCGATCTGCGAGGAGACCATCGGCGTCGCGATGTGGCCGAGGTCCTCGTCCGGCTTCTTGTTGTCGCGATCGAACACGACCGACAGGCGCCCGCTCGACGGGTCGTACCCGATGGCGAAGAAGTCGGCGAGGGTCCGGTCACCCGGCGGGACCGAGAGGTCGCAGCCGAGACCGTTCAGGCAGATCGAGTCGTAGTGGAACGGATGGGTCGTCGCCTGCACCTGACTGAAGGTGCGCGTCGCGTCGAGCGCATTCAGCGACTGGTTGACGTCGACGTTCCACGCCCCGCTGAAGTCGCCCGAGTTCGGGTCACCATCGGCTGCCGCTCCGTAGAACGCGACCGCGACACGCCCAGAGGCGCCGCCGGCGGCGACCCACGGGAACACGGTCGTGCGGACGCTGTCGCGGTCGACCTGAACGGGGGTCGAGAAGCCCGGATCGACCGTTGGCTCGCCGTCTGCTGTCGACGACACTGCAGCGACTGACTGGTTGCACGCGGCCAGCTTGTCGGCAGTGAGCACGCTCATCCAGGTGTGGTAGTCGGAGGAGTCCGCCCACACGACGTAGACGTTCCCCGCGGAGTCGTGGTCTGCCACCGCGAAGCCGGCGGTGCCGCCCTTGACGACGTCGCCGCTCGCGACCTTGCAGTCCGTCCACGTGCCGCCGCCGTCGTGCGAGACGGCGAGGTTGACCTGCTCGCCCTTCGTCCACGGCATGTAGACGATGTTCTGTGACTTGATGAAGCGGAGCGGCCCCGGGAACTCGGCGTTGGGAGCCGCAACCGAGGTGAGCGGTGAGTACGTGAGCCCGCCGTCGGTCGACTTCTGCACGACGACGTTCCGCGGCTCCTGCTGATTCCACGAGAGCAGCACCGTGTGGTCGTCGGTGAACGTCATCCACTGGCGGTCTGCGAGCACGCCGTTCGACGTGATCCCTCCGTTAGCGTCGGCCCCCGCGGTCGCGAGGCTGTGCCCGTTGTTCGGCGAGGTCGACGTCGTGAAGCCGCTCAGTGCGCCGAGGCCGGCGTACGCGTACTGGTAGTTGCCGAGGGTGTTCGGTGACGCGCCCGTCGCGAGCGCACAGTCGCCGCCGCCGCCCGCGCCCTGCTGGCCGCGCGGCTGCGTGCCAAGGATGTGGAACTGGTCGCCGCCGTCGGTCGAGACCTGGCCGTAGTCGGCGCCGTTCGAGAACCCGGTCGGGCCGCAGGTGTAGATGTGGCCGTCGCGGCCGATCTCGATCAGCGGCTCGGCCTCGTCCCGCTGCGGGTCCGCCGGCACCGCGGCGGAAAAGGCGAGCCCCTGTGGGTCGGCCGACTTCAGCGACTGGCTCGCGGAGCGCGCCACCGTGTCGACGGTGAGCGTGCCCTGATAGGGCTGCGGCGTCGAGTTGACGAAGCCGCAGGCGAGGGCGTGGTAGGTGCCCGGGCCGAGGTTGTGAGCGATCACGGTCTCCGTGGTCGTCCCGCCGTCGCTCGAGCCAACCTCGCTCGTCGTCGTGTCGGCTGGGTCCTGACCGTCGGCCGAGTTGACCGTCAGCACTTCGTCGTTCAGCGTCTCCTGACCGGTCGGGTTGCTTGGGGTCCAGGCAATCTTGAACGTGAACGTGGCGTCGAAGCGGTCGTATCCCTTGCGCGGGATCGTCACCGTGAGGCCTTCATCGTCGTTGCCGACCCCGGCGCCGTTGCAGTCGCTCGTCGGGTGCGGGCTCGCGGCCGGGATCGTGCCCGTCCACGCGACGCTGGCGGTCTGGCCGGCCTTGCTGGGAACGGTGACCCCCTGCGTTGCCGGCGTTGCCGCACCGCCGTGCAGCGCGCCGAGCGCGACCGCGACGACGACGGCGCCGAACGCTGCGATCGCCCCTCTCACCGCTGTCCGCCTCCGGGCCTTGTGGATCCTGGGCATCTCTCCTCCTACGTCGTCAAAGGTCACACCGACGCGGGAGTTACCCACTAACGGAAAGAAAACTCACCTGAATTGACTGACGAATCGGTCGGACTTGTCCGACTGATTCGACCGGCTCAGATT
>JALYLO010000164.1 GCA_030774175.1 Actinomycetota bacterium | reverse complement strand
TCGCCTTCATCGTGACCTGACCGCCGCCTGCGAGCTCCTCAACCTCGGTCACCTCGAACGTCGCGCGGAGCCGGGAGTCGACGGGCACGGGCGCCGGGAAGCGAACGCGGTTGAGGCCGTAGTTGATCCCCATCCGCCCCTGACGCGGGACCACCTCGTACGACGCAACCGGCAGCAGCGAGAGCGTGAGGTAGCCGTGGCCGATCGTCCCGCCGAATGGGCCTTCCCGGGCGCGCTCGGCGTCGACGTGGATCCACTGATGGTCGCCGGTCGCCTCGGCGAAGGCGTCGATCTTCGACTGCGGGATCTCGATCCAGCTCGAAGGGCCGTAGACGTCACCGACGTTCACGCGATCGCTCCCCAGCGCACGACCGCCGCGGCCCAGGTGTAGCCCGTGCCGGCCGAGAGGAGGAGGACAGCGTCGCCGTCGCGCACGCGCCCGTCGCGCACCGCGCGGTCGAGCCCCAGGAGGGGGTCGACCCCGCTCATGTGGCCGGTGTCGTCCAGGTACACCGCCTGATCCTCCCTCATCTCGAGCTCGGAGAGCAACGCCAGGAACATCGAGCGCTTCGTATGCAGCGGGCAGACGAACGCGACCTGCTCGAGCGTCAGGCCCGACCGCTCGACGGCGCCTCGCGCGGCTGCCACGAAGTTCGGCAGCGAAACCTGGTCGAGGCCGCCCTTCATCGAGGCGGGATCGGCGACGTCGAGGAAGCGATAGCCGTCCGGTTCGACGGACCCGCCGCCCGGAACCTTGACCTGGAGCGAGTACGAGCCGTCGGTGATCGTGTGCGCACCGAGCACCTCGTTACGGTCGGCGTCGCCGCGCAGCAGGCCGGCCACCGCTCCGTCGCCGAACGAGAACATGAACCGCGAGCGCTCGTTCGTGTAGTCGAGGAGGTACGACTCGCGGCAGGCCGCCACGATCAGCACGTTGCGCAACTCGGCCTCCGCCCGCAGCAGGTCGCGCGCGATGCGGAGCGCGATCGAGGTCCCGTGCGAGACGTTGTCGTACTCGACGGCGAAGGCGTTGGTCGCTCCGATCCGGTATGCGATGTGCGGCGCGGCCTGCCAGACGGAGTAGTCCCTGTACATCGAGCCGTAGTAGAGGACGACGTCGAGCTCCTTCGGATCAATGTGAGCTTCGGCGAGCAGCCGCTCGGCTGCGCGCACCGAGAGGTCGCTGACGTGCTCGTCCGGCGCAGCGATGTGCTTGCCGCGCAGGCCGAACTTCTCGACGAGGACGTCCTCGGGGATCCCTGAGCGCTCGCCGATCTCGGCAGCGGTCATCCACCGCTCCGGCAGGTACGAAGCGGTCGCCACGAGCCCGACGGTCCTCACGTCGGCTTCGCCTCGAGGACGCAACGGATGATGCGCTCGAGCTCGCGGAGGACGCGCGCCGGAAGCGGCTTGCCCTCGCCCCAGAGGATCCAGCGCATACCGATCATCTCGCCGAGGCCCATCAGGGCGAAGGCAGCCACCTCGGGATCGAGCTGGCCGATCTCACCCGCGTCGACGGCAGCCCGCAGCGCCTCGACGTACCCCGCCGAGAGCCGGTCGTAGTGGTAGCGCAGCATCTCGGGCGAGACGAACTCGGCCTGGCGGATGATCCGGTAGAGCGCCGGGTGCTCGGAGGTGAAGCGGAAGAACGCCTCGAAGCCGAAGAGCTCCGACTCGGGGCGCGTGCTGCCGCGGGACGACGCCTCCTTCATCGCGTGTCGCACGCGCCGGTTCAGGTCGACCACGAGCTCGTCGAAGACCGCCTTCTTCGAGTCGAAGTAGAGATAGAAGGTGCCCGCAGCAACGCCGGCGGCGCTGGCGAGCTTGACGATCGACGCGTCGTGGTAACCGAGCTCGCCGAAGACGTGCTCGGCAGCGTCGAGCAGGCGCCGCCGCGTGTCGAGCCCGCGCTTGGAGAGCGGGCGGCCGTCGACGTTCGTGATGACGGCATCGGTCACGCGGTCACCCCCGGCGTAGGCTCGACGGAGCCGGAGCGGAAGAGCTCGGTCTTCTGGATCTTGCCCATCGAGTTGCGCGGCAGCTCGTCGACGACGTGGAAGCTCTTCGGGACCTTGAAGCGCGCGAGCCGCGCCCTGCAATGCTCGGCCAGCTCCTCGGCGGAAACCGGCGAGCCGAGCACCACGAACGCGGCGCCGACCTCGCCCCAGCGATCGTCCTGCACGCCGACGACCGCCGCGTCGGTGACGGCGGGATGCTCGTGGAGGACCGACTCGACCTCCGCCGGATAAACGTTCTCGCCACCGGAGACGATCATGTCCTTGAGGCGTCCGAGGATGCGGTAATCGCCTTCGACGTCGCGTTCGGCGACGTCGCCCGTGAGCAGCCAGCCGTCGCGGAACGCTGCCGCGGTCGCGTCGTCGTTGCGCCAGTAGCCG
>JALYLO010000163.1 GCA_030774175.1 Actinomycetota bacterium | reverse complement strand
CGTCCGCCGTGAGGTTCTAGGCGACGAACACGTCGACCGGGCCACCGAGCGCGCGACGACGGAGACGTCAGAGTTCCAGGACTTCATAACCCGCTACGCCTGGGGCGAGATCTGGTCGCGTCCAGGGCTCGACCGCCGCGCGCGCAGCTGTGTCACGCTGACGGCGCTCGTCGCGCTCGGCCGCTTCGACGAGCTCGAGCTGCACATCCACGGCGCACGCCGGAACGGCCTCTCGGACGACGAGATCAAGGAAGTGCTGCTGCAGACCGCGATCTACTGCGGGGTGCCGGCCGCGAACAGCGCCTTCGCCGTCTTCCAGAGGGTTCTCGCGGAGTGAGGACACAGGTGGGCATCGTCGGCGCCGGCCCGGCCGGACTGACGCTTGCACGCCTGCTCGAAGTCGCCGGTATCGAATCGGTCGTCCTCGAGGACCGCGACCGCGACTACGTCGAGCATCGCATCCGCGCTGGAGTCCTCGAGCAGCGCACGGTCGACCTCCTGACCGAGGCAGGCGTCGGCGAGCGGATGAACCGCGAGGGGATCGTCCACCACGGGATCGAGCTCCAGTTCGAGCGCGAGCGCCACCGGATCCCGCTCAGCGACCTGGCCGAGGGCCGCACGATCCTCATCTACGGCCAGACCGAGGTCGTGAAGGACCTGATCGCCGCACGGCTCGCGAGCGGTCTCCCGCTGCACTTCGAGGTCTCCGACGTCGCCGTCGACCCGATGACGCCGCGGCTCACGTTCCATCACGACGGCGCAGCGCATGAGCTCGACTGCGACGTGATCGCGGGCTGCGACGGCTTCCACGGGGTGTGCCGGCCGAGCATCCCGGACGGCGTCCTGCAGGAGTTCTCGCGCGAGTACCCCTTCGGCTGGCTCGGGATCCTCGCGCAGGTCGCACCCTCGAACGACGAGCTCGTCTACGCGCACCACGAGCACGGCTTCGCCCTGCTCAGCCTGCGCTCGCCGGAGCTCAGCCGCCTCTATCTCCAGTGCCGCCCCGACGAGGACCTCGAGGAGTGGCCGGACGAGCGGATCTGGGCGGAGCTGCAGACGCGCCTGGGCGTCGAGGGCTGGAAGCTGGCGGAGGGCCCGATCCTGGAGAAGGGCGTGACGGGCATGCGCAGCTTCGTCGTCGAGCCGATGCAGTACGGCCGCCTCTTCCTGGCCGGCGACGCGGCGCACATCGTCCCGCCCACAGGCGCTAAGGGGCTCAACCTGGCGATGGCGGACGTCCGCGTCCTCGCCGAAGCGATCGTCGAGTGGTACCGCACCGGACGTGATGCGTCCCTCGAGGCGTACTCGTCGAGCTGCCTGCGCCGCGTCTGGCGCGCAGAGCACTTCTCGTGGTGGATGACTTCGATGCTCCACCGCCCTCCGGACGGCGACGAGTTCGACCTGAAGCTCCAGCTTTCGCAGCTGCGCTACGTCACGACTTCCGAGGCCGCCGCGCGCAGCCTGGCCGAGAACTACGTCGGGCTCGAGCTGGTGTAGCTTCCCGTCCGATGAGCGAGACCGCGACCGCAAGCGCGACCGGACGGCGCACGAAGCCGCCGTTCCGCGCCGACCACGTCGGGAGCCTGCTGCGCCCGCCCCAGCTGCTGAAGGCCCGCGACGACTTCGAGTCCGGCCGCATCGACGCCGACGAGCTGCGCGGGATCGAGGACGATGCGATCCGCGCGATCGTCCGCAAGCAGGAGGAGATCGGCCTGCAATCGGCGACCGACGGCGAGTTCCGACGCGCCTCGTGGCACATGGACTTCATCTACCAGCTCGACGGGATCACCAAGGAACCCGGGAACATCAAGGTGAAGTTCCACAACGAGCGGGGCGACATCGAGTTCACCCCGGCGGCGCTGCACATCGATGGCAAGCTCGACGTCTCGCAGACGATCTTCGGCGACGCCTTCCAGTTCCTCCGGCAGACGGTCACGACGAACGTCCCGAAGCTGACGATCCCGAGCCCGAGCATGGTCCACTACCGCGGCGGCAAGGCGGCGATCGACCCGCGCGTCTACCCCGACATGGACTCGTTCTGGGCCGACCTCACCGCCGCCTACCGCGAGGAGGTACGGCGCCTCGGCGAGCTCGGCTGCACCTATCTCCAGTTCGACGACACGAGCCTCGCCTATATGAACGACCCGCACCAGCGCGAGTACGTCGCCTCGATCGGCGGCGACCCGGAAAGCCAGCACGTCGAGTACATCCACCACATCAACGAGGCGCTCGCCGAGCGGCCGGACGGAATCCGGGTGACGACGCACATGTGCCGCGGGAACTTCCGCTCGGGCTGGGCTGCGGAAGGCGGCTACGA
>JALYLO010000162.1 GCA_030774175.1 Actinomycetota bacterium | reverse complement strand
ATTGGCCTCGGCCTCTCGGGCACCGCGTTCATCATCTTCGCGCTTACCTCGGCCGTGCTGATCCCACGCCTTAGGCCGGACTTCCCGGGTCGGCGCTTGGGCGTGTTCGTGCTCGTCGCCGTCCTCTTCTTCATCGGCATGATCGCTGCCGTCGCGGTCTTCGGCGCCGAGAAGAAGAAGGCTGGGCACGCCACGCCGCCGGCGGCGTCCGCAGCGACGAGTCCTGCCTCGAAAACGGTTCAGGTGCGCGAGAAGGAATTCGCGATCGCCCTCTCCTCCACGAGCCTAAGCGCGGGCACAATCACCTTCGAGGTCAAGAACGTCGGTCACATCCAGCATGACCTCGTGATCGCGGGGACGACCTACCGCACGAAGCTGATCTCGCCCGGCCAGACGGCGATGCTCACCGCTCAGCTCAAACCCGGCACCGACGAGCTCTACTGCTCCGTCACCGGCCACAAGCAACTGGGAATGCACGTCAAGCTCACGGTCCGATAAGTCGAAGGTTCGCTCCGTGAACGAAGCGAGGCGCGACGCGACGGGTTCGGCGGCGAGGAAGACCCTCAGAAAGCTCTCGGCGAGGTGGCTCATCAGTTGTCGATCTCTCGTTCGCGCCGCTGGAGCTTGAGCCGGCCCAGAAGCTGCACGAGCTTCGGCGCGGCTTGCGCGATCTGGCACTGCTTTATGCAGGCGTGGCTGTTCTCGCTTCCGCCGCAGCACGGCGTACATCGCGCGGCGCGTTCGCCGAAGGCAAGAGCCTCCGCGACGTCGCCCACCTGCTGAAGCTCTACCTCGCCCGTCACCTTTACCGCACGCTCTGGCATCTGAGCCGGACAGGAGTGCGCTGGTCGCGTAAACGAAGCGGTAGTGCGTGTCGCGGTTCGGCTCTTCGGCGACAACGCTGCCCCGCGCTCGTCTCCGTCAAGACGCGTTGGCGACATCATGGGCGTCGCCATGTGGGGTGGTTTCGGGTGCCGCGCGAGCTGCTTGCATTCGCAATAGCTGAGCGCGTTTTCGCAAGCCATGCGGTGTTGAAGTGCCGGTGGTGGCGCGCCCTTACTACCGAGCCGCCGCGTGGAGCATGACGCGAGTAATGGCACCCTTCAGCGAAAAACCGATTTGGCCCCCGACTCGTAGAAACCTCTGGTTGGATTCCTCGGTCAGATCGGGAGGAAAAGAATGTTGCGCAGACTCTTCATCGCCACGGCGGTCATCACGATCGTGGCGTTCAGCATCATTGCCATTGCCGCTACCGCCGCGACAGGGCAGCCGAATCAGAGTTGCGAGGTAACACCCACGACACCGGGCAGCTCCAGCAATGCGCCTGGCTCCGCGTTCAACCAGGACGGAGTTGCGGGCACCAAGTACGCGGGTGAACAAGCCCAGAACTCCAAGAATCCGAACTCCGTCTCCCAGTACGACGTCGCCTGCTCCCGGCAGCCGTCTCACTAGCTCGAGGCGCACAACAAACTAATCCGCGCGGCGAGGAGGAACGATGACAGAGCAAGGCCTTTACGAACGGATCGGGGGCGTCAACGCCATCGCCATGGTCGTTGATCACTTCAGCGACGAGATCGTGAAGAATCCGAAACTCAATGTGAATCCGGCCCTCAGGGAATGGAACGAGACGGGCCAGTTGCCAGGCCTGAAGTTCATGCGGACACTCTGGCTCTGCCAAGTGGCAGGCGGACCGTTTCAATACACCGGCAAGGAGCTGGGCGAAGCCCATAAGGATCTCCACCTGTCGTCCGAAGAGTTTGACGAGGTCGGAGTGGAGATCGACCGCGCGCTCGACCATTTCAAGGTTCCGGAGCGTGAAAAGCAGGAAGTCCTGGCGGCCATCGTCGCAAGGAAGGCCGAGGTGGTCAATCCTTAGCGGTGAGATTTCGCGTTGTTGCCGCAACATGTTGGATGAAACGCCGCAGCATCTCTCGGTGGCGGAGAACCGTCGCCGGGCACTTGCCAGGTTCGCCGAAGGCGAACGCAGTCGCCGCGCTTCGTTCGCACCGCCCGCGCCGAATGCCTCGACTGGCTACTGATCTTCAGTCAACCTCACTCGACCGCCTCGAGCGAAGAGTCGGACCTCAACCGGACGGCACGGACCTAGTTATGCAACAGCCACGTTAGGACTTACGACTTACATCTAGCCCTCATCGATTGTGGTCGTGCGTCGTGCGGGGCCACCCTCATCGACGTGGGTGGTGCGCCGCCGTCCGAGGGATCCGGGGCCCGCCCAGGACGACCAGAAAACCATTGACAAGACGCCGCCGACGATCCCGACGATGAGCAGGATCCAGCCGACAGTGTGAATGTTCACACCCGACGTCGTCGCGCTGACGGCCCAGATGAGGATCGCGCCCGCGGCGACCAACAGCAGACT
>JALYLO010000161.1 GCA_030774175.1 Actinomycetota bacterium | reverse complement strand
ACGACGTGCTCGTCGGCGTGAACCTGCTGCGCGAGGGGCTCGACCTGCCCGAAGTGTCGCTCGTCGCGATCCTCGACGCGGACAAGGAGGGTTTCCTGCGCGGCAAGACGGCATTGATCCAGACGATCGGCCGCGCGGCGCGCAACGTGAACGGCAAGGTGATCATGTACGCAGACAAGCTGACCGAGGCGATCAAGGGCGCGCTCGACGAGACGAACCGCCGGCGCGTGAAGCAGCTCGCATACAACGAAGAGCACGGCATCACCCCGGAGTCGATCGTCAAGGGCGTCTCCGACATCGCGGAGTTCCTGATGCTCGAGCAACCGCACGTCCCGTCGAAGCGCCGGCGTGGCGGTGTGAAGGTGGAGGGGATGTCGCGCGAGGAGCTCGAGAAGCTGGTGATCGAGCTCGAGGAGGAGATGTTCGCGGCGGCGGAGGAGCTGCGCTTCGAGTACGCGGCGAAGCTCAGAGACGAGATCAAAGACCTTCGGCGCGAGCTCCTCGCGCTGGCCGCCGTCTAGGTGTAGGACCCGTGCACGTTGTTCCTGAGCGTGTGTAAGCGCTCGAGGGGTGTTTGGCGGTTGAGGCTGCCGTGGGGTCTGCGGCGAGTGTAGTAGTCGAGCCAGCCAGCGAGGGCGGCGCGGCGTTCGTCGCTGTCGCGGTAGATGGCGGCGTAGGCCCAGCCGGCGAGCAGCGTGCGGATGAAGCGCTCGGCCTTGCCGTTAGTGCGCGGCCGATACGGCCTGGTGCGGAGATGGCGCAGTGCGAGCGTGCGACAAGCGAGCGCGTGCACCGTCGAGCGGTAGGCGGGACCGTTGTCAGTCATCACGCGCTCTACCTGGATGCCGTAGCGGCGGTAGTGGGCGACGGCGCGGCGGAGGAAGCCGACCGCGGTCGCGCCCTTCTCGTCGGCGAGCACCTCGACGTAGGGGATGCGCGTCGCGTCGTCGATCGCGACGTGCACGTACTCCCAGCCGAGGTCGTAGGCGCGCCGGTGGTGACCGCGGCCCGAGACGCGGCCGGTCACTCGATGCCCTGGGCGGCCGATCCTGCCGAGCTTCTTCACGTCGACGTGGACGAGCTCGCCCGGCCGCTTTCGCTCGTAGCGGTTCGCGGGCTCAGGCGGCTCCAGGCGCGAAAGCTTGCCCAGCCCGCTCCGGGTCAGGATCCCTGACACGGTCGAGAGCGGCATCGACAACGTCTGGGCGATTTCGGCTGCGGTCATCCGCAACCGTCGCAGCGTTGCGATCGCAGCGACCCGCCGCTCGTCGGTTCGCGCCGGCACCGAACGCGGCGCCGACGAGCGATCCACAAGCGCCTGCTCGCCCTCGTCGCGGTAGCGGCGCAGCCACTTCGAGACCGTGCGCACGCTCACGCCGGCCGCCTCAGCCGCCTGCACGAGCGTCCAACCCTCGTCAAGCACACGCCGCACGATCAGCAGGCGGCTATGAAGACAGGTGCGGGCGTTACGGTGAAGATTCATCCGGCGTCCTCCTTGGGACTGGTGGCTTCGACACCCCCAGCCTCCAAGGAGACCCGGATGGAACAACGCTCTCAGGAACTACATCTAGAAGACGCCGAAGTGGCGATGTTCGACGACGACTCCACTCACAATCTGACCCGGGCGCAGGTCGTTCACGGCTGACCATGCCAGACTCGAGGCAATTGGCTGCCCTCGACTACGGCGGGTCGATCTTCGCCATCGGTGCGCGAGAGAGGAGGCCGCTCTCTCGTTCGAGGGAGCGGCCCCGCTGGTCAGTAGCCGACCGGCGCGAACTCGGTGTCGGTGTTGCCGAAGTTCGTGGCGCACGCGATGTCGGGATTCGGCGCGACTGCCGTCTTCGAGCCGGCGTAGACGGCGTTCCGGTAATCGTCGACCGCCTGGCACCTCGACGCATCGCGTGCGTCCGTCCAGACGAGGTACGCCCGCGCCGGGCCGGCCACGATGTCGATGTAGTCGCCGATGAACTGCTCCATCAGGTTGTTGTAGCTCGAGGTATCGGGATTCGAGCTCGTCGAGCTAACGCGCATCGGCGGACTGAAGCTCGCACCGCCATTTATCGACTCGACGTAGTAGTTGTCGTACAGCTGCGTGCCGGTCGACCAGAGGTCGTCGGCCGGCGGGGCGGTGAGCGCGTCGAACGTCACGGCCACGGTCCCGGACGGCGCGACCGCCACCGCCGGGAAGAACGCGTTGCGCCCGGGGACGCTCGCGATCGTGCCGAGGTTCGTCCAACTGACCCCGTCTGTCGAGTAAGCAGCCTTGACGACGCCGACGACGCCGCTGAAGTCGCACCACACGACGTACACGCGCGGGCTCGACGGATCAGCGGCCGGATGCGGGTAGCAGTCGACCCGTGCGCTCATTCCCGGCACGCGGTTGAAGAGATCGACGACGTCGAACGGCGTGCCCATGAGCGGGTAGTCCGTGACCTGCGAGATCGGGATCGGCGCGGCAAACGTGTCGCCGCCATCGGTCGAGACCGCGACCACCTGCGTCGTGGGGTACTTGCCCTTCGAGTCCGCGTGGTCGGGCCAGAACGCCTCCACGATTCCCGTCGACGAGACCGCGAGCTGCCCCGTCTCGCGTTGGCCCTGGACGAGGTTAAAGGCCGTCCCTCCGGCCTTCAGCGCGGACGTGAACGTGCGCCCCTCGTCGTCCGAATGTGCGACGTACAGCTTCACGTTGCCGTTGCCGGAGCACGTGTTGCAGTAGACCGCCCAGAACAGGTAGAGCCGCCCGAAGTGCGCGGGGGACCGGTCGACGGCGATCCATTCGTGGTCGTCGAAGTTGGACTTCTTGTCGGTCGATGTCGCGAGCGACGGCGCCGACCACGTCGCCCCGTCGTCGTACGAGCGGTTGATGAGGACCTGCTCGCCCGAAAACTCCGGGAACGGATCTCCGAGGCTCGCGTAGTAGATGACGACGCCACAGGCCCAGCTGAACGACGCGTCCGCGCACTGCCTTGGTCCGTAGTCGAGCGATGGGTCGCCGCCGGGAACGTAGCCCGAGCCTCCCGGCAGTAGGCCGCCACTCCAAGAGCCGCCGCCGTCCGTCGAGCGGTAGAAGCCGGAGACGCTTGCGCCCGGCGTGAACGGACAGGGGCTCGCGAGCGGGACCGTAGTTCCTTTGCACAGGTTGAGCCCGATCTCGTCGTTCGCGCCGACGACGAGAGCGCCAGTGAACGGATCGCGGGTAATCGCGTTCTCGTTCTGCTTGTTCTGCGGGAAC
>JALYLO010000160.1 GCA_030774175.1 Actinomycetota bacterium | reverse complement strand
GCGGGCCGTTTCTGTGCCGGTCAGCGGATCGCGACGCGCCCGACGTAGGTGACCCAGCCGCGCGGGCCCGTCGCCCTCAGCGTCAGCCCACCGCCGCGGGCGGCGCGCCACGAGAGCTCGCCACCGTGGGTCGCGACCGCGACAGGCGTGCCTGCGATCGCCAGCCGCGTCCGCGACGGGACGAACGCCAGCTCGACCCGCAACCTTGCCCCGCGCTTGACGACGGCGACCCTCTTCGACGCAGAGATCGGCGCGCCGCAGCGCGGCCCCCAGCACCAAGAGGAGAGGGCGAGCGGAACGCGCGCGGATCCGGTGTCGAGGTAGGCGGCCGGCGGGTGCAAGACTCCCAGCAGCAGGGCGACGAG
Source organism: Actinomycetota bacterium (assembly GCA_030774175.1). The sequence goes on along the minus strand of JALYLO010000160.1, from coordinate 5,655 downwards.
AGCGACCACGCCTGGAATCTAGCCGTCGTGGAGGACGCGGCCCTCGAGGCCGCCCGCAATCGTCACGACCTGCCCCGTGATGTGGCCGGAGAGAATCGGCGATGCGAGTGCGACGACCTGCGCCGCGATGTCGGAGGGCTGCGCCACCTTGCGCAGCGCCATCGTCCGCGAGACGAGTCGCATGCGCTCGGGATCGACGTGCCCGCGGGTCATCGGCGACTCCGTCCAGCCGGGCGCGACGGCGTTGACGCGGCAGCCCGGGTTGCGGCGCACGGCCTCGTTCTTCAGCGAGAGCAGGAGCCCGCCGGTGATCGCGGCCTTCGCCGCCGCGTAGTCGGCGTGCCCGGCCTCGCCGATCAGCCCCGCGGTGGAGCCGCAGAGCACCAGCGCACCCTCGCGGTTGCCGAGCTGACGGAGGAAGCCCCGCGCCGTGAGAAATGTCGCAGTCAGGTTCGCGTCGAGCGTCGCGCGCCACCGCTCGAGCGGGAGCTCCCACACGGGGACGTCGGCCTGCGGCCACACACCGGCGATCGCTGCGCAGACATCGAGCTCGCCGGCCTCCTCGAACAGGCGCTCGACCTGCATCTCGTCCGTCAGATCGGCCCCGGCGAGCTGCCCGCCGGCCTCCGCGGCGACCGCCTCCGCGCGCTCACGCCCACGGTGGTAGTGGACGACCACCTCGGCGCCCTCGGCCGCGAACAACCGGGCACAGGCCGCACCGATGCCCCCCGATCCTCCGGTGACGAGGACGCGTTTCCGGCGAAGCCCGGTCTCCACGATCGAGCACGTTAACGACCGGAGCGAAAACCGTTCCACAGCGGCGACTCCTGATGTAGAGTCAGCGCGTCCGAGGGTGAGCCGGAAAGGAGGGAAAGACAGGCCGGCTGGTATGCGTTTGCTGCTTGTCCCCCGTCAACCGAGGTAGTAGTCGGAGGTCCTGCTCACGTGCTCACTGTCGACATTGCTCTGCCCGACATCGAGGAACTTCACAAACTGGTCGAGTCGGGAAAGGAGAAAGGCGTCCTCACCTATGACGAGATCGTCAAGGGAATCGAGGAAGTCGAACTCACGAAGGAGCAGGTCGAGGATTTCACCACCTACTTGATCGACCAGGGCGTCGAGCTCGTGGAGGGCGACGACCACAAGCGCCTTCCCTACGAGCAGCCGCTCGTCGAGGAAGAGGTGAAGACGCCGAAGCTCGACCTCGCGGTCGAGCCGTCGCTCGACTCGCTGCGGCTCTACCTGCGCGAGATCGGCAAGGTGCCGCTTTTGACCGCCGACCAGGAGGTCTATCTGGCGAAGCGGATCGAGCGCGGCGACATGGCCGCGAAGACGCAGATGACCGAAGCCAACCTGCGCCTCGTCGTGTCGATCGCCAAGGGCTATCTGGGGCGCGGCCTCTCGTTCCTCGACCTGATTCAGGAAGGTTCGCTTGGGCTGATTCGCGCCGTCGAGAAGTTCGACTACCGGAAGGGCTACAAGTTCTCGACGTACGCGACGTGGTGGATCCGCCAGGCCGTGACGCGGGCGATCGCCGACAAGGCGCGCACGATCCGGATCCCGGTGCACATGGTCGAGAAGCTGAACAAGGTGGTGCACATCGAGCGCCAGCTCGTCCAGCGGCTCGGCCGCGAGCCACGCCCGGAGGAGATCGCCGAGGAGCTCGAGATCACCACGGACGAGGTGCGCGAGATCCTGCGCATGGCGCAGCATCCCGTGTCGCTCGAGAAGCCGATCGGCGAGGAGGCCGACTCCGAACTCGGCGACTTCGTCGAGGACGAGAACACCGAGACGCCCGACGAGGCAGCATCGCTGACGCTGCGCCGCTCCGACATCGAGATCGCGCTCGCATCGCTTCCCGAGCGGGAGCGGCAGGTGATCGAACTGCGCTTCGGCTTGACGGGCGGCCAGCCGTGCACGCTCGAAGAGGTCGGTAAGGCCTTCGGCGTCACGCGCGAGCGGATCCGGCAGATCGAGAACAACACGCTGAAGAAGCTCGAGAGCCTGCCCGAGGCGCAAGCGCTTCGGGACTGCGTCTAGTACACCGTCCGGAAGTTCCGAGATTTTCGGAACGGTGCACTACGGCCCCACCGACAAAGCTCTACGCCTTGATGCGCGCAGCAGGCACGAAGAGCTTGCAGTGCGGGCACTTGAAGCCGCGGTAGCGCTCGGCGGATCCGTCGAGGAGGTTGCCCAGGAAGGTCTTCTTGCAGTGAGGACAGCGGATCTCGATCGATCCGTCTGCAGTGCTCTCCAGGCCCACGTCCCCCAGGCTACCTGCGCGTCCCAGGCTGCCTACGCGACACAGGCGTACCTGCGCGACAACAGGCGTCCCTACGCTTCACAGGCGTACCTGCGCTTACGCGACGGCGATCGACTCGATACGCACTTCCTCGCGCGGCTTGTCGCCGGGGCCGGTGTCGACCTGTTCGATCGCGTCGACGACCTCCATGCCGGAGGTGACGCGGCCGAAGACCGTGTGCTTGCCGTCGAGCCACGGGCATGCGTCCGCGGTGACGACGAAGAACTGCGAGCCGTTCGTGTTCGGTCCCGCATTGGCCATCGCAAGCGCGCCGCGGACGACCTTGTTGTCGTTGAACTCGTCCTCGAACTGGTAGCCGGGCCCGCCGGACCCGGTGCCGGTCGGATCGCCGCCCTGGATCATGAAGTCCCGGATCACGCGGTGGAAGATCACGCCGTCGTAGAAGCCCTTGCGCGCAAGCTTCGTGAAGTTCTCGACGGTCTTCGGCGCGTCGTCGTCGAAGAGCTCGATCTCGATCGGGCCGTGGTTTGTCTGCATGGTTGCGTTGGTCATGCGAGGCACCCTATCCATCCCTCGTTCGAGGGAACTTCGGCAAGGGTTCACCTCGGATTTGCATAGGGTCGAAAAGAATTTCCTGCTCGAAGCGCTGCGATGCTCGTTCCTCAGGGACTGGCGGTCCGGCTGCCGATGACGCAAGTTGTCTGGAGAGCAGTTGTCTGGAGAGCAAGGGTCTCGGTGGGAGGTGGTGGACGTGTCGTTCGCAGGTCGTGGCTTGCAGATCCTGGTCGTCGACGACGACCCGGCGCTGCGTGTGCTGCTGCGAACGACCTTCGAGCTCGTCGCGACGTCGCTCGCCGAGGTGGCGGACGCCGAGGCGGCGCGCTCGGCGATCGAGCTCGATCCGCCGCACGTGATCGTCCTCGACGTCGGGCTCCCCGGGCTCGACGGTCTGTCGTTTGCGCGGGAGCTGAAATCCGACCCGCACACCGCGGGCATCGGCATCGTCCTCCTCACCGGCGCGGATCTCGATCCCGATGCGGTGCACCAGGGCGTCGAGCGCGTGGTCAAGAAGCCGTTCAGCCCGATCGAGCTGCTGGCGGCCGTGGAGCGCGCCGCCGGCGGGGTGGCCATGCCGGTGCTTGCGGAGGCCGGCAAGCACGCACCCGACGATCAGCTGCTCCTTTACGCGGGCGACGTGCGGCGCCTGCTCGAGATCGAGCGGCGCCACCGGCGGATGATCGAGCGCTCGTACCGCGAGACTCTGGGCGCGCTGGCGGTAGCGCTCGAGTCCCGGGACTCGAGCACCGGCGAGCCCTCGGTGCGCGTGCAGCGCTACGCGCGCGAGTTGACGCGCGTGATCGCGCCCGGGCTGCTCGACGATCCCAGCGTCGAGTTCGGCTTCCTGCTCCACGACATCGGCAAGGTGGGCATTCCCGACGGGATCCTCCAGAAGCCCTCCGCGCTCACCGGCGAGGAGCGCCGGATCATGGAGCGCCATACCTCACTCGGCGCGCAGATCCTCGCGGGCGTGGGCCTGCTCGAGACGAACGGCATCGCCGTCGTGCGTCATCACCACGAGCGGTGGGACGGGCGGGGCTACCCCGACGGCCTCGCGGGCGACGACATCCCGCTGCCCGCGCGCATCTTCGCCGTCGCCGACGCGCTCGATGCCATGACGAGCGACCGGCCCTATCGTCCCGCAGGCTCGTGGGAGAGCGCGGTCGCGGAGCTCGAGCGCGGCGCGGGCGGGCAGTTCGAGCCGGCTGTGGTCGAGACGTTCCGCGACTGCGAGCCCGTGCTGCGCCTGCTCGCGGCGTAGTCGAAATCGCGCTAGCGTCCATGGGAGATGCGCGCTGTCGGCAGCACGCTCGGAGCTCTTGCCCTGGCGATCGTTCTTGCCGCCTGCGGCGGCGGCAAGCCGTCGGTGCCGAGGTCGGCTGCAAGCGAGTGGACCGCGAATGCAGTGGGCGTGATCGATCAGCTGCGCGCGGATGCCGTCGCCGCCGACGACGGCGACAGCGTCTCCTCCGCGCGCGCGGCGCTGCACGACGACTCTCGCCTCTACGGCCTGGTTGTCGCCTACAGCGACTTCGGCGGCTGCCGGCACATGGTCGGCGCCGCCGGCGATCCACCGCTGGGCTTTCGAGCGGTCCAGGTGACGCTCGCGCGTGCCTGCGCGAACCTCCAGCGCGCCGCTTCACTGTTCACGCGGGCGGCGTCGAGGACGGACGCACCTGCGCTCGTCGCCGCGGCGCGGGCCGTGCTTGTCGGCGCGCCGCTGCTCGACCGTGCGGAGCTCGAGCTGCGAAGCACGGCGCGTGCGACGATTGAGGGGTGAACGACCGTCGAGTCGCAGCTGTCCTCGTCCCGGTCTTCCGCGACGAGCAAGGGCGGCTGCGGATCGTGCTGATCGTGCGTGCGGATCGCGGCCTGCACGGCGGCCAGCTGGCGCTCCCGGGTGGCAAGGCCGACGCCGACGATGCCAGCCTGCTCGCCACGGCGCTGCGCGAGGCAGAGGAGGAAGTCGGACTTTCCCCGGCCGAGGTCGACGTGATCGCGGAGCTCGCGTCGGTGCACAGCGGCCCGACGCGCTTCGAGGTGCATCCATTCCTTGCCCGCGTCCCGGCGGATGTCGAGTGGCGCCCGAGCGAGGAGGAGGTGGTCGAGGTGCTGACGCCGTTCGTCGAGGACCTCGGCCGGGCGGACGCACGGCGGGAGCTCCTGTTCACTTCGGCCCACTGGCCCGACGGGCTCCTCGTCGACGGCATTCCGATCGGCGACCGCGTGCTCTGGGGGATGACGCTGCGGCTGCTCGACGATGTCGTGCCGCGGCTGCTCGCGGGCGAGTGGGAGGGCGCGGTATAGAGGCTCGAACCTACCGCGATCACCGCTGCCGGACCGCGCTGGTCCGGTAGCCGCCCTCGAGCATGGCCGGTGCGCGCTGCTGGAGCGCCTCCCAGGCCGGCACGTCCCACCCGAGCGAGTCGGCCAGGCGGGTGATCATGTTGAACAGGGCGCACACCGTCGCCGCGTCGCGCAGTGCCTGCGTCGAGGTCCCCGCCGCCCGCACCGCGTCCGCGTCGCCCGGTTCGAGCTCGTCGGGGCGGAGCGTCAGCTTCTCGAGGAAGGCGAGCGTCGCAGCGAGCTCGGGCCGAAGGGGCGCAGAGCGCCAGTCGGCGACGACCGCGTTCCACACCTCTTCACCGAGCGCGTACGACGCAACTGCGCCGTGGGAGCGCGTTCAGAAGGGGCACTGGTTGAGCAGCGACGTGAACCCCGCGAAGAGTTCGCGCTCCCCGGGGCTCCACTCGGACGGCCCGCGCATCACCACGTCGAGCGCCTCCGAGAACGGGCGACCGAAGAGCTCGGGGCGGTAGAGCAGCGTCTTGACG
>JALYLO010000159.1 GCA_030774175.1 Actinomycetota bacterium | reverse complement strand
TCGGGAGCTGCCGTTCGGGCGGCTCCCGAGTCGCTTTCCGAAGAGGCGCTGAGTAGGCGCTCTTCCACAACGAGGAGGTGCAACATCGTGGCAAGTTCAATTCGCCGGGTCGCAGCGCTCGCAGTTGTCCTGCTGGCTGCCGCGGCTCAACCGACGCTCGCGGCCGGCGGGCACCATCTCTCCGGTGGCGGTACGGCCTCGATCTCGCAAGTCGCCATGAACGTGAACTTCAGCGCGTCCGGCTCGGTCTCCGGCACGTTCGAGTGCCTGATGGCAGGCCGCTCGGCCTTCGTCCTGCCCGGGTTCGGGCTCGCGCACAGCATGATCGTTCACGCTTCGCCGACGGCCGGCTCGGTTTCGGGGACGAAGGTGACCTTCTCCGGGCTCGGTCGCTTGAGCCTCGACGGGCACGTGCACATGGACATCCACATAGTCGTGCAAGTCGACGTCGCGACACAGACGTTCCAGTTGACGGTCGTCGAGGTGGGAGCGATGCCCGTGGAGACGATGCTCAGCGGACACCTGTCGATGAGCTGAGACCGGCCTCGCGAAAGCCAGAAAACGGTTGACGATGTCGCAGGCCCGCGGCGACAGCGTCGTCGTGCGCTGGAACCAGGCGGCCCCACGAGGGTCTGGGATGTCGCTCAGAGATCAGTGTGAATGTGCTGAGGCTCGGGTGCCGACCGTGCTCAGACCGTCCGGCACCTGCCGGACGAGACGCAGCGCGAGACGCGGGCATGCCTCGACGGCGCGCCTGGCGTCGCCGCGTAGCTGCTCGCGGACGTCGGCGTTGGCGATCATCGGATAGCGCCACTCGTCGATTGGTGTCTGACACCCGCGTGCCAGCCACCACTCGCCCCGCAGTTCGACAAGGTGTCTGACACCTTTTCGCGCTTCGGCGCGATCCCGCTTGCAGGGAACCGGTGTCAGACACCTGGCCAGTGGTTCGAGCTCACCCGCCGGGAGCGGACGACCCGGCGAGGACACGGTCGCGAGGCTCATGCCGAGACGCCCGCGCGAGCCGCGGCCGCGTGCGCACTGGAGGCCTGTTCCGTCGCGATGATCCCTGCCACCGCGGCGGTTCCGCCGACCACGCCCAGTGCGACGAGACGGGTGATGCGCCGGGCGACACGGTCGCCGGCCGCTGTGAGGCTACGTCTCGTCGAGCGGAAGCTCGATCACGAACGTCGCACCCTGGCCGGGGCTGGAAGTCGCGGATACCGTCCCGCCGTGCGCCTCGGTGACTGCGGAGACGATCGAGAGACCGAGTCCGACGCCGCCGCTCGCACGCGCACGTGAGGCATCCGCGCGGTAGAAGCGTTCGAACACGTGAGCTAGCTGCTCGTCGTCGACCCCTGGGCCTGTGTCCGCGACCGAGATCCGCGCCGAGCCGTCGGCGCGGGTGAGCGAGACCGCGACCGGCGCGCCCGCCGGTGTGTGAGCGCGCACGTTCGCGAGCAAGTTGTCGACGATCTGGCGCAACCGGTCACGGTCGCCGCGAACCGATGCGTCTTCGACGTTGCAGGAGATCGGCCGTCCGGGCTCGACGGTGTGCGCAGTCTCGACGGCATCGGAGACCACATCGCGTAACTGGACGCGCTCCGACTCGAGCGGACGGCCTTCGTCGAGGCGCGCCAGCAACAGCAGATCCTCGACCAGGAGGCTCATGCGCTCCGACTCGCGGGTGATGCCTGTCATCGAGCGCGCCAGGTCTTCGGGCCGCTGCGCGGCACCGCGCGTGAAGAGTTCCGCGTAGGCGCGCACTGCAGCGAGCGGCGTCCGCAGCTCGTGCGAGGCGTCGGCAACGAACCGCCGGAGTTTTCGCTCGGACGCCTCACGCGAACGGAACGCCGTCTCGATCTGTCCGAGCATCCCGTTCAGCGCCAGCCCGAGGCGCCCCACCTCGGTTCGCGTGTCCTCACGTGCGACGCGCTGCGACAGGTCGCCTGCGGCGATCGTCGCCGCCGTCGCGCCGATCGCAGTCAGCGGGCGAAGCCCGAGACGGACGACCCAAAGGCCGAGGAGCCCGATCGCGAGCAGCACGACGAGCGTCACAATTCCCTCGATCATCAGCAGCCGATGCAACGTCGTCGAGACGTCGTGCAGCGACGATGCAACCAGCAGAACGTACCCGGTCTCCGTCGAGGCGCGGACGCGGTAGCTATCGCTACCCGAGGTTGCGGGGACTGTGAAGTACGCGACTTTCTCGCCCCCTCTGGTCGCTGTGTAGGCGATCGTCGCCGGCAGCTTCGGCGGGGGCACCGTCGTCGGTCCGGCGAGCTCGCCGGAGTTGACGATCGTGCCGTTCGGCCGTCGCACCTGGACGTAAACGCCCGGCGCCGCCCTCGTCAGGCGACTCATGTCGGTCGCGACGCTCGCGAGAGTGACGTGGCCGCCTCCGGGCCCGTTCCCGCCGCGGTCGGGTCCGGGCGCTCCGTCGGGAGGCTGCCCATGGCCGAACGCGGTGGACACCGAAACATGCGCGGAGTCAAGGGTGCTGTCGGTCCTCGAGATGAGGAAGGAGCGCAGCGAGGCGTAGGTGATGACGTCGGCGGCGGTCAGGCCAGCAGCCGCGAGCGCGATCACGCCGAGGATCAGGCGTGCGCGCAGCGACAGCTTGCGGAGCACCTAGTCCGGCTCCGCTTCCAGCATGTATCCCGCTTGACGAATCGTGCGAATCAGGGGCGGGCCGTACGCGTCGAGCTTGCGGCGAAGGTAGCTGACGTACGTCTCGACCACGTTCCTGCTGCCGCCGAAGTCGTAGTGCCAGACGTTCTGGAGTATCTGCGTCTTCGAGAGCACCCGGCGCGGGTTGAGCATGAAGAAGCGAAGCAGGTTGAACTCCGTCGCGGTCAGCTCTATCTGTGTCTCCGCGCGGAAGACCTCGTGACGGCTCTCGTCGAGGACGAGGTCGCCGAACCGCAGGATGTCGCCGGGGAGGTCGCCGCCTGTGCGGCGCAGCACGGCCTGGACGCGCGCGACGATCTCGGCGAGGCTGAATGGCTTGGTGACGTAATCGTCTCCGCCGGCCCGGAGCGCCTCGACCTTGTCTTCGACCGCGTCGCGTGCCGTCAAGAAAAGGATCGCGGTCTTGAAGCCGCGCTCGCGCATGCGCTTTCCGACCTCGATGCCGTCGATGTCCGGCAGCATCCAGTCCAGGACGACGAGGTCGGGCTCGAACCGTGCGACTGCGGCGAGTGCGTCGCGGCCGGCGCCTCCTCGACCTCGTAGCCCTCGTAGCGAAGGGCGGTGGAGACTGCGTCAACGATCGACGGCTCGTCGTCGACCACGAGGATCCGGCCGTTCGTGTTGGGCTGAAGGGAGGTCATGGGGGAACCGTGCCAGAGCTTTCTGTGAGTCGGCTGTGAAACGCCCGCACGCTGCTGTGGATCGGCTGTGGGTCGGCCAACTCGCCGTCACGGCAACGTCCTGACTGTGAATCGACTCTCAGCACATTCCCAGTGGTTTCTCACCGGTTTCGAAGCTTCGCGTGGTCTCGTGTGAGCTGCATCACTACGACCAGCGAAAGGATGTTCATGACGCAGACGCTCTGGAAGAAATCGGCAGGAGCAGCCGCGCTCGCCGCGTGTGCCCTCGCCGGCGCGGCTGTCGCCTCGGGCGCCGGCTCGACCACGAAGGCGGGCACGACCACGACCGCCACTACGACCACGAAGGTCGCTCACACGGCCGAGACGGCGCTGACGGGCGACGTGCTCGCGAAGGTCAAGGCCGCCGCGATCGCGAAGGTCGGGGGTGCCGTCGACTCGGCGACTACGGAGAACGACAGCAGCAACGCCGCGGCCGCGTACGAGGCGCACGTCACCAAGGCCGACGGCACACACGTCAAGGTGATCCTCGACAAGGACTACGCCGTTCTTGCCGTCGAGACAGGTCGCCGCGGACACGACAGTTCCGGCCGGGGCGGGCCGGGCAACGGCGAGACGGCGCTCACAGGCGACGTCGCCACCAAGGCAAAGGCCGCGGCGCTCGCGAAAACGGGCGGCATCGCCGACCGCGCGACCACCGAGAACGACAGCAGCAACGCGGCAGCCGCCTACGAGGTTCATGTCACGAAGGCGGACGGCTCCCACGTCACGGTGATCCTGGACTCAGACTACGCGGTGCTGAGCGTCGAGACTCACACCGGCGGACCCTCGAGCCACTTCGCGCGCAAGCGCTGAGAGCCCGAAGAAGCGCGGTGCGGGAGCACCCGAACCCCTCTGCTCCCGCATCGCGCAACCAGAACCACCGCCTCGCTCGCGTTCAAGGCGTTCTCGCAGGAAACGCCCAAGAAGCTCCGAGGTACCACCGGCATGGTGGTGGAAAGCGCTCGAACGAAGCGCCCAACCGAAGGAGAACCATGTCCACCATCACCAACCGCCCGTCGCTCAACAAGGCCGCCGCAATCGTCGCGATGGTCGTAGGGCTCGTCGGGGGAAGCTACGGCGTCGCTGCGGCTGCGTCGGGCTCGAGCTCCTCGAGCACGACCACGAATGCGGCACCGGCAACGGCAGCCGCTCCAGCTGCACCGCCCGGAGCCACCGCCCAGAACCCGTGGGGCAACCAACGGAGTGACGAGACGTCGCTGACGGGCGATGCCCTCGCCAAGGTGCAGGCGATCGCCGAGTCCAAGGTCCCCGGCGGAACGATCATCCGCATCGAGACCGATGCCGACGGCGTCGCAGCCTACGAGGCGCACATGACGAAGGCCGACGGCTCACCGGTAACGGTGTACGTCGACAGCAGCTTCCAGTTCGTCAGCGTCAAGTAGAGGTCACTGGCTGACACGGCGCGTTTGCAGGGTGGCCGTCCGCGAAGGGGCGGCCACCCAGCGTGTGGCGGGAGCGCACTACTGAAGTACCGACCTTTGCAGGACGTGGGCGGGTCGACCAGTGCGAATGGGCGGCGTGCCCAGCCGACCGGCATCCCTCGAACGAGGGAATCGTCGCGCAGTGCATTGACCACCGGTCCGCGCAGACAGACAATCGGCGAAACAACAGGGTCGGAGGAGGCTCTATGGCACTTCCATCTCGCGGATGGATGCGGCGCCGTTCGCTCCTCAGTCTCGCAATCGCCATAGCGATGTGCGGGATGTTTCTCTTCGGCTCGGTCGGTCCGGCGACGGCAGGCCCGCCACCGAACCGGCTCGACGACAACCGCGGCAATGGGTTCACGATCGCCGGCGAGGTCCTCATCAACGGCCTCGTGCGCGTGCTCTGTCCGATCTGCGCGGTCGACATCGGCGCCCGCGTCCAGGGCAGCCCGAGAGTCTCCGACGTCTACTGGGACGGCAACTGGAACGCGCATAATCCGAGCTCGCCGACCACCGCGCAGATCGACTCGATGGTGTCGACGCTGGCCGGCAGCAACTTCCTGTCCCACGCGACGCAGTACGGCGTTCATCCCGGCAGCTTCGAGGGCGGCCACCAGGACACGACCTGTGGCGGTCGGCCGTCGGGTGCCATCGGCTTCGGCAGCCTGCTCGGGTGGATCACGTGCGAGGTGCAGACGCCGGGCACGGGGGTGCCATACCCGGACGACAACTCTCTCTACGCGATCTTCACCCCCGAGGGCACCACGGTTTCGGGTGCGATCAACGCGACCTGCCAACCGGGGCAGTCGGCCGCGTTCCACGCGTGGTCTGCAGCGTTCACGATCCACTTCATCCTGTTCATTCCGGTGCCCACGATTCAGGGGTATCCCTTCACCGTCGTCCCGTCGGACTGCGCGCGCGCCGAGCCGGGAACCTCGGTGTCGGTGCACAACGCATTGGACGGCTTCAGCGAGTTGTTCTCGCACGAGCTGGCGGAGGCGTCGGTCGATCCGTTCCCGCCGACGGGCTGGATCGACAACTCGCAGTTCGACATCAACAATCTGCCCCAGGTGTTCAGCACCGGCGAGGCGGCGGACCTCTGCCAGCCCTCGTCGTCGATCGTTCCGACGACGCCCGTACGGATGAGGAACGGCATCACCGTGGGGACCTACTGGTCGAACGCAGAGGCGGGTTGCGTGCCGTTCGGCGCGACGTTCCACCTCGGCGAGACGGGACTGCCCGGGTCGATCACTCCAAGAGCGACGCTGAACGGCGGAGCTGTCGGGTTGCCGTTCGACGACAACGTCGAGACCGGTTCGTCCGAGTCGTTCTCGTACCCGAGCCCAGTCACCGACGGGACGCCGGGGACGCGGTGGGTGACGACTGACGGCGGGGCCTCGCTCCTCACGAGCGGCCCGTTCAGCGACACCGCGAACTACACGAGACAGTTCTTCCTGACGACCAGCACGCAACCCGCGTTCCTGGCCGGAATCGATCCAGGGTTGACGCCGAGCGACTGGCACGGCGACGGCTCGATCGTCCCGCTCAACACCACCGACCCGATCCCAACGGGGCCGGGCGACCGGTATCGCTTCGACCACTGGGCGGGCGATCTGTTCAGCATCTTCAACCCGGCGTCGATCACGATGAGCTCGCCGAAGAGCGCGGTCGCCTCCTACGTTCTGCAGCACCGCGTCGACTGGACGCAGTCCGGAATCCCGGCCGCGGTGCCATGGCACGTCGCGAGCCTGTCGACCCCCGCAGGGGCCGAGTCGAACGTCCTCGGTCCGTTTTTCCGGTGGGTCGACGACGGCGGCTTCGTCAGCTACGCCTACGAGTCGCCCGTGGCCGGGGCGGCAGGGGCGCAGTACGTCCTCACCGGCGTGGCTCCGCCGTCACCGCTTGCGTCGGTGACCGCTCCGCAGACCGTCACCGGGACGTACAAGACGCAGTTCCGCCTGACCGTCCAGACGAACGGCCTCGGTGCGAACCTCACGCACATCAGAAACAGCGGCGCCGACCTGGGAACGGCGAACGACACGACCCCGCTCGGCGTCTGGATCGACTCCGGAACGCCGCTCGCCCTCGACGCCGACGCGAATGTCGACGGCGCCGACGGGACGCAGTACTTCTTCCAGTCGTTCACCCCCGCTCCGCCGGCGTCGATGACGGCGCCGTTCACGACGACGGCTAACTACCTGACGATGGCGCAGCTGATCGATGCCGCGCTCGCCTCGGGTGGGATCAGCGGACCGAGCGCGCACGGCGTCGGCAATGCGTTGAGGCAGAAGTTCGCAGCGATCCAGAATCACATGGGGTCGCATGCCTACAACCCCGTTCTCGGCGAGCTGAAGGCGTTCGTGAACTCGATCGACGCCCAGTGCTGCACGCCCAGCAACGGCAAGGAGATCACGAGCTCCCTCGCCAGGACGCTCGAGCTCGACGCGATGCTCGTCTACCACAGTGCGCTTTGCAAGGGCGTCGGGCTCGGCCAGATCGGCCCGACCCCGGCGGCGAACGACTACGCGTACTACTCCGGCGTCGTCGCGAGCCTCGGCGGTACGGTTCTACCGCCGTGCTGACGCCCGCCCGGATCGCGCTGATCGTCGCGGCTGGGGCCCTCGTGGCCCCAGCCTCGGGCGCCGGCGTCGTCCACGCCTCGAGGCCGCGTGCGCGCTACGACGCGGCGCTTGCTGCGTTGCGGCACACGAAGAGCTTCCACTTCACGGAGCGGATCGCGATCACCAGCCCGGCGAAGCACATCGTTCGGTCCGACGTTCGCTTCAGCGCCCCCAACCGCATCCGGATGCTGGTACAGGCCCTCGCGCCCCCTCCGCGTGCGGCGCTCGCGTCGGTGCAGGTCGGGAGGATCACCTGCCAGCAGCCGCCCGGCACGTGCTACCGGGGGGCGCGCGCCGACCCCACGCAGACGATCCGCATGCTGGTCCAGCCGAGGGCCGCGGTTTCGTACCGGATCAGAGCGGGAGCCTCGGGCACCGAGGTGATCACGCTCAGAACCGCGCTAGGAGGCATTCGGTATTTCGGACGCCTCACGATTCGAAGTGACGGGTTGCCGCAGAAGTTCGCGAGCACGGTCGCCCGCGGCGGCACCGTGGTCGCGGTTCAGAGAGGCACCTTCACCTACGGCGGGCGATACACGATCACGCTGCCGCCGCAGGGGCTGAAGCTCCGGCGTTAGTGCGAGACTTCGCCGCTACGACTCGCGACCGAGAGAAGCGAGGCCGGCGTACGCAGTCGAGGCCGAGTCGAGCGCGTTGAGGTCCTCGGCCCCGAGGCGGAGCTCGGCCGCCGCCGCATTCGCTTCGAGCTGGGCGACCGTGGAGGCACCCGGGATCGCGACCACGCACGGCTCCCGGATCGTCCAGGCGAGGGCGACCTGCGCCGGGGTGGCGTCGTGCGCCACGGCGATCTCGCGCAACGCGCGCAGAAGCGCGTCCGCACGCGCGAAGCTCTCCCGGCCGAACAAACGGCTGCGCCGGCGCATCCTGTTCGCCGGCAGCCGGCCGGGCTCGTAGCGCGCCGACAGGAAGCCCTGCGCGAGCGGGCTATAGGCGATCACGAGGCGACCGTGCCGGATCGCGTACGGGATCAGGTCACGCTCGGGCCGACGGTCGACCAGGCTGTAGCGCACCTGGTTGGAGAGCACCCGGTCGCCGAGCGCAGCTTCGGCACTGCGCCAGCGGGCGAGTGAGTAGTTGCTCACCCCTACCTCGCCCACCAGGCCGCGCGCCTGCAGGGCGCGCATCCCACGCATCGTCGGGCCGGCTCGGACGACGGGGTTCGGCCAGTGCAGCTGGTAGAGGTCGAGACGCTCCACGCCGAGCCGACGGACGCTCGCCCGCCCGCGCCACTCGACGACCCGGGCGGTCGGTAGGAGCGGGAAGATCTTCGTGGCGACAAACGCCTGCTCGCGCCGGCCCGCGAGCGCGCGGCCGAGGATCCGCTCGCTCCTTCCGAGCGCGTAGATCTCGGCGGTGTCGAACAGCGTGACGCCAAGCTCGAACGCACGCTCGACGATTCGCGCCGACTCTTCGTGCGCGTACCGGTCGCCGTAGCCCCACTCCCGGGAGCCGAACTGCCACGTCCCGAGACCGATCTTGGAGATCCGCGGTCGGAGATCCGACTCCAGGTACCGCACCGGCTCACGTTAACCCGACGAAGTGCTCAGGTGCGTCGACTCACCGGGCCGCCGGTGACGACGAGCTTCATCGCGAGCCGGCGGCGCGTTCGACTTCGAGCCGCCGGAGCTCGATCCGGCGGATCTTGCCGGTGAGCGTCTTCGGCAGCTCCGAGACGAATTCGACCCGCCGCGGATAGGCGTAGGCGGAAAGCTTCGCGCGGACGTGCGCCTTGATCTCGTCGGCGAGCTCGTCGGACGGATCGTGTCCTGCTGCGAGGACGATGAACGCCTTCACGACGTTTCCGCGCAACTCATCCGGCGACGCGACGGCCGCTGCTTCCTGCACCGCCGGGTGCTCCAGACACGCGGACTCGACCTCGAACGGGCCGATCCGGTATCCGGCCGCGATGATCACGTCGTCGGCGCGACCTTCGTACCAGATGTACCCGTCGACGTCCTGCGACGCTGCATCACGGGTGTGGAACCACTCGCCGGCGAAGACCCGCTCGCTCTCCTCAGGGTTGTTCCAGTAGCCGAGCGGATATTGCGGATTCGAGCGCGCCCGCAGGCAGATCTCCCCGCGCTCGCCCTGGGCGACCGGCCGCTCGTCCTCATCGAGGATCTGCACGTCCCAGCCCGGCATCGGCTTCCCCATCGAGCCTTCGCGGACCTCCAAGAACGGATAGTTCGCGACGAGGGGATACGACTCGGTCAAGCCGTAGTAGTCGAGCACGGTGATGCCGTACTGCTCCCGGAACCAGCGGATCGCCTCGGGGTTCAGCGGCTCTCCCGCCGAGCAGACGCGGCGGAAGCCCTGCGGGTAACGCGAGCTCGCGCCGTCGACGGTCATCATCGATCGCATCGCGGTCGGCGTCGTGAACACATTCGTTACCCGGTGCCGGCTGAGGAAGTCGAGCTGCTTGTGCGGATCGAAGCCGGCCTCACGCCGGTAGACGCACTGCACGGCGCCGAGGCGCCACGGGCCGAGCAGAGGCGCGATCCCCGCAGCCCACGCCCACTCCCCCATGCCGTGGAAGCGCTCGCCGTCCTCGACCTCGTGGCAGTAGGCGAACTCCTCGTGGGCGAGGACGTATCGGTGGGCGTGCACGATGCCCTTCGCCAGCCCCGTCGTCCCCGAGGTGTAGTAGAGCTGCGCCGGATCATCAGCGGCAGTGTCGACGCAAACGTGCTCGGTCGCTGCGCCCGCGAGTGCGTCCTCCTCGAGGACGAACGGGTCGGTGAACCGACCTGCGTTCGCAGGATCGGTGACCAGGAGCTTCGCGCCGGAGTCTTCGAGACGGTGCGCGATGCCGTCATCGCCGTAGAGGACCGACATCGCGAGGAGAATCGCGCCGAGCTTCCAGACGCCGAAGAACACAGCGGCCGTCTCGACCCCGGGCGGCAGCACGACGGCCACCCGATCGCCTCGCTCGACCCCCTGCGAGGCGAGGGTGTGCGCCGCCTGGTTCGAGAGGTCTTGCAGCTCACCCCAGTTGAGTTCCCGGGTCGACCCGTCGAAGCTCTCCCAGATCATCGCGAGCTTGCCGCGCGGGTGCTTGTCGCAGACGTCCGCCGCGATGTTGTAGCGCTCCGGCACCTCCCAACGGTGCGAGGCGCACAACTCCTGATACGTCGTCGTCGCGCTCATCGATCGACCTTCGAGGCAGCGTAATGGGTATTCATCCCGAAATCGAGCAGGGCGCGGCACTGGTGGTTGACACCGGAGCTGCAGCCTCGTCACTTGTCGCCGTCACCTCGGTGTCAGACACCGTCTCAGGGCGCGCTGTCGCGTCCCTCCGACAAGGTGTCTGACACCTCTTCGCAGCTCAGCCCGGCCTCGCAGCTCGAGCAGGCAGAAACGACGACGACGATGTTCACGACCGCCGCAGTGCTTCGACGTACTCGCGGGCGCGTTGCGTGATTGCGTCGTAGTCCCCGCGGACGAGCCACTCGGGCGAGCAGAGGTCGGCTCCCGCGCCGACAGCGAACGCACCGGCCGCGAACCACTGCTCAAGGTTCTCGGCGTCCACTCCGCCGGTTGGCATGAAGCGAACATCGGGGAACGGACCGCGCAGCGCCCTCAGCAACGCGGGGCCTCCGAGGCTCGCGGGGAACAGCTTGAGGAGCGGCGTCAACGGGCTCGCACGCTGAACTTCCGTCGGTGTGAGCACGCCGGGGATCGCCAAGACGCTTGCGTGCTTCGCAGCATCGAGCACGTCGAGGTCGAGCCCC